>NZ_JAUZVL010000007.1:0-202832 GCF_031844545.1 Arthrobacter sp. AB6 | reverse complement strand
TCACAGCCCGCCAGACTGACCATCCCTGGAACGGTCCCGCGTGAGGGGATCGCCTGCCATAGGATCGTCGGCGAGGTTTTGGTTGCCAAGCGGATCGTCGGCAATCCGGTTTCCGGACCACGGTTCTTCAACCAGCTGCGGGCTGTCCAGTGCGCTGGCCGGACGCGTTGGTTCCCCGTAGCTGCTGCCGGGCGCGCCGCCGTCGTACCCTGCGGTGGTGGTGGCCGGTCCCGGAAGCTGGACCGGCGGAGGCGGCACTGTGCCGCCTGCCGGAGCATAGGACCCGGTGTATTGGTCCCCGTAAGGGGTACCGGAGTTCCCTGCGCCCGGGTACTGGCCGCCGGCAAGGCCGGCTGTGGTGGTGCCTGTCCCGTAAGAGCTTTCGGCGGTCCCTGCGGTCAGGCCGCGGGTGAGGCGTCCTGCCAGGACACCAGCGCCGGCGGCGATCAGCAGGAACGTGCCGGGACGGTTCCGGGCGAACCTCTCTACTTCGCCGAGCAGGTCTCCCGGCTGCCTGTTCTCCAGCCAGGACGCCATGGAAGAGGTGCGTTCGGCTGCCTGCCGGACCAGGTCACTGGCGACGCCCTGCTGGTCGGGTGCGTCGGCCATGCTCCGCAGCTGGCTTGAGATGGTGCGGATGCCCTCCGCAGCCTTCTGCTGCTGGGTCCCGGCCTGGCTTGTCAGGCCCGACTTTGCCTGGTGCAAAAGATCCTGCGCACTGGACTTCGCCTCGGAGGCCACATGCGCGGCTTCCTCCTTCGCCGTCTGGGCAACGCCCTGGGCAGAATCCTTGGCCGTGCGTGCTACATCTGCTGCTTCTTCCTTAGCCGCTTCCTTGGTGGACGCCGCGGAGGTGTCGCCGGCCCGGGTCTGGCCATATGCGGGAGTGGCGGCGGATGGGAAGGTGGCGGCGGACCGCTCACCCGGAATTCCTGTGGAGGCCGACGGAACCGTGTAGTCGGGGTCCGCGGGCCATTGGTTCTCTGTCATCTTCGCTCTCTCTTTCCAAGAAGGCCGGTTGTTGATCAAGAACCAGCAACACTGGCCGTAAAATAATAAGCATGATTACTAATAAAAGGTAAGTACCCTTGCTAAGTGAGTTGCATTAGGTTCCAAAAGAATCAGCCGGAAAGGCGATGGCCTGCCGGGTACATCGATGTGGAAAGTGGTGGGTAGCTTGGAAACAGCTCCATGGATTTGGGTGCTGGTTGCCATCGTTGTGGTGGTGCTGATCGTGCTGCTGTTGCTGGCAAGCGGGCGGCGCCGCAAGGCGATGCAGCAGAAGCGCGACGACGCGCACCGGGAAAAGGCGGCTGAAATACGCCGCGAGGCCGAGGCGAAGGAGCTCGATGCCCGCGAGCGGGAAGCGAAGGCGATCCGGGCCAGGGCGGATGCGGAGCAGGCGCAGGTGGATGCAGCGCGGTTGCGCCAGCAGGCGGACCAGCAGGCCACGGAGGCCAAGGCGCTCCGCGACGACGTGAACGAACGGACACGCAAAGCCGACGAACTCGACCCCGACGTCACCTTGGACCCCAACGGCAGTGGCGAGCGGCGCGGCCATGACAACCGCGACGGTGCCGGTCATGCAAACCGTGAGTACACCGACCGTGGAGCTGCCCGCCACGCCGGCCGCGAGGGGGCCAGTAGTGAGGGTGCCGCAGGCGGCCGGGCCGGCACTGCCGGGGGACCGGCTGCACGAGAAGAAGCCGGCACCGACGCGGACCGCACCGACGCGGACCGCACCGACGTTGACCGGAACGGCCGGCGCAACGAGGGCCCCGCTCCTGCGGGGGGTGCCCACGGGGACAGGGACAATCCACGCCCCGGCATCTAGTCAGCGGGCGAAGGAACATTCCTTGGTTTCAGGACGGGGGAGGGGGCGACTCCTTCCCCCGTTCCCATGCCCGCCAGCACTTCGACGACTGCCTCGGCGGCCGAGAACCTGGGCTCCCAGCCAAGTATTCGGCGTGCCCGGCCGGTGTCCATGACCGGGGCTCCGGCTGCCATCTCAATCCACCCGGAGTCCGTGGGCTGAAGCCGCAGCCTCCATGCCGCACCAACGACTGCGTGGAGCAGTCCCATGGGGATGGGGAGGATCCTTCGGGCCCCGAGGATGCGGGCAAGTTCCCGGGGTGTCAGTACGGGTTCCGCTGCCACGTTGAATGCTCCGGAGGCGCGCTGTTCAATAACGCGCCAATAGGCATCAGCGACATCGTCGGCATGGACCGCCTGGAAGATGAGGTCCTCCGGGACCGGCAGAAGTGGCAGTCGCAGCCTCTCCGGCAGGAGCCTTGGTATGAGCGGCCCCAGGAAATATCTCCCGATCTCGCTCCCCGCGTTGCGCTGGAAGATCAGGGCCGGGCGGAGCCTGGCTACGGAGATGCCCGGCTCCGCCGACATGAAAGCGTCCAGGGCTTCTTCCTGCTCCGCCTTGTGCCGGCTGTAGTGTGAACCCGGCATGCCCCGGACCGGCCACGACTCATCCGTCCTCCGATCCTTGGGAGCCTTGCTGTAGGCGCCCACGGACGACGCGCAGACCACCTGTTTGACGCCGGCCTTCCCGGCTGCTGCGAGGACGTTCCTGGTGCCGGTGACGTTGGTCCGGTACAGCTGCTCCAGGTCCCGGTTGGGCTGGATCTGCCATGCCAGGTGAACTACGGCGTCCACTCCTGCCAGCGCCGCGTCCAGTAGGGGCCGGTCGCTTTCCAGGCCGACGTCAAGGGTGTGCCACTCCACTCCTGAATAGGGTGCCCGGCTGGTGTCCGGACGGCGCCTGCTGATCCCCGTCAGCTGCAGGCTTCCCGGTTTTTGGGCCAGCTCGGCCTGCAGTTTGCGCAGCAGTGCCGTTCCCGCGTTTCCGCTGGCTCCGGTGATGGCGATGTGCATGGCAGGGACTCCTTGGCGTGGACGGTCGGTACCGGTTACAGGGCGAGCCTATAACCGCGAGGGATTGTTTTATAAGCAACCTTATGATTTCCTTCTTCTAAGTCTTGCCGCAGGCTTTCGGACCCCCGACCCGAGGGAACCAACGACAATGCCCGAGTACTTTCCCGCACTTGCCGTGGATACTACGGCCGCCCACCAGCACCAGCCCGAACTCATGGGCAACAGCCCTTCCCGCGCCACAACGGGACGGCTGCGCCAGACCTTCGAAAACGATCTTGTGCTCGGCTACCTTGACCTGGCCGAGGCCTTGGCCGCCCGCTTCGAAGCCCGCGGACGCGAACGGGCCGACCTGAACCAGGTGGCCTATCTGGGCCTGGTCAAGGCGGCCCGTGGCTTCGACCAGGCAAAGGGCGAGAGCTTCCCCGCCTATGCTGCCCCCACCATCACCGGGGAACTCAAGCGGTACCTTCGCGACCGCACGTGGGTGGTCCGGCCGCCCAGGAACATCCAGGACTTGCGCTCCCGGATGTTCCGGGCAGAGCCGGAGCTGACCCAGTCGCTGGGACGGAACCCCAGCGTGGCCGAGCTTGCCGGGGTGCTCGATGAGGATCCCGCCGCAGTGCAGGAGGCAATCTCGGCCTCCAGCAGCATGCACCCGGACTCCCTGGACGCCGTCAACCCGCATTCGGACGCGCCGTCCATCGGTGAAGTGCTGGCATGTCCCGAAACACCGCTCGAGCGCCTGGAGGAGCTCGCCTGCCTGCGCGACGCGATCCAGGACCTGGACACAGCGGACCGGGAGCTCCTCTACCGCCGTTACTTCTGCGAGGAGACCCAGGTGCAGCTGGGGAAGCGGCTGGGCATGTCCCAGATGCAGGTTTCACGGCGCCTTGCCAAAGTCCTGGTGGAGCTCCAGCGAAGGCTTGAGGGCAGCTCGCACACGCGGGAACTGGACGCAGTCCGAGGGAACACAGTCCACGGAACCGGAGGCCATGGCGCAGGCAGTGCAGCGGCGTCCCAAGCGTCCTTGCGGTCCGTCCACGGGCCGGACAATCCTGCCACGCCGGGTGGGAACCCGGCCCGCAGGGGCACAGCCCGGGCAAGGAAGAAGTAGCTGCCCCGCTCCCGCCGGAGCACCGGAGCAGCCCGTCCCGGGACGGGGGGGAGAAGCGGCAGCAGGCAATCCGAGCGCTATCTTGCCTGCTCAGGGGCTTGGCGCCAGTAACGGCCGACAGGTGAGAAAACCGTCCGGCCCCGTTTAGGAGCAGCGGCAGCGGGGAACAGGGAGGACATGGGAAGCACCGAAACATCCAGGCTCAGGGCTGTCCTTTTCGACCGGGACGGGACCCTGGTGGTCGATGTCCCCTACAACGGGAACCCCGACCTTGTCCGGCCAGTGCCTGGCGCCAAAGCCGTGCTGGACGCCCTGCGGTCCGAGGGCATTGCCACCGGCGTGGTCAGCAACCAGTCAGGCATTGCCCGGGGCATGATCACTGCCGCCGATGTTGCCAGTGTCAATGCACGGGTGGATGAACTGCTGGGCCCCTTTGACGTGTGGGAGGTCTGTCCCCACGCCGAGCAGGATGGCTGCCCTTGCCGGAAGCCGGCGCCGGGCATGGTCCACAGCGCATGCCGGAAGCTCGGCATCCGCGAAGCTGAGGCAGCGCTGATCGGTGACATCGGCGCGGACGTCCGCGCCGCGGAGGCAGCCGGCGCCACGGGAGTGCTGGTCCCTACGCCCGTGACCCTTGCCGGGGAAGTGGCTGAAGCCCGCCTGGTGGCGCAGGACCTGGCGGGCGCCGTGCTCCTGCTGCAGGAGGGGCGGTAATGGGGCGCGTCCTGGTGGCCCGCCTGGACAGCATGGGTGATGTCCTGCTGGCCGGTCCTGCAGTCAGGGCCGTGGCCAACGGCAGGATCCCGGACGGCAGCAGGCCCAACCACGTCGTCTTGCTGTGCGGCAGGCAGGGGGAAGCGGCGGCCGGCGTGCTGCCGGGAGCCGCGGAGGTCTACAGCTGGGACAGCCCGTGGATCATGAATCCGGCACCAAAGATGACCGGACCGCACGCCGACAGGCTGATCGACTATGTCCGGAACTCCAGGATTACCGAAGCCGTCATCCTCACCTCCTTCCATCAGTCGCCCCTGCCGCTGGCGCTTTTGCTGCGGCTGGCGGGCGTTGAGCGCATCACCGGGGCTTCCACCGACTACGCGGGATCCCTCCTGGACGTCAGGCTCAAACCGGGGGAGGACTTCCCCGAGGACCAGCCCGAGGCGGAACGCGCCCTGGGCATCGCCGAGGCCGCCGGGTTCAGGCTCCCGGCCAGCGACGACGGCAAGCTCCGCCTGGCGTCCGTGCCGGATGTCCGGGACCTGGTGGGCGAGGAGCCTTATGTGGTGGTCCACCCCGGCGCAGCGGTTCCCGCGAGGGCCTGGCCGCCGCTGCATCACGCGGCCGCCGTCGAACTCCTCCAAGGCGCAGGGCACCGCGTGGTGGTGACGGGCGGTCCCGGGGAAACGTCGCTGACCGCAACGGTGGCAGGGCCCTCGGCGCTGGACCTCGGCGGCCGGACGGACCTGCACACGCTGGCGGGCGTCATGGCCGGGGCGGAGGCGGTGGTCACCGGCAACACCGGTCCGGCACACCTCGCGGCCGCCGTGGGCACGCCCGTTGCCTGCCTTTTTTCGCCGGTGGTGCCGGCCATCCGCTGGGCGCCGTACGGGGTTCCGTTGGAGCTCCTCGGGGACCAGAACGCAGCCTGCAGGATGACCCGCGCCCGCGTCTGCCCGGTCCCGGGCCACCCCTGCCTGGACTCCGTTTCCCCCGAAGACGTGGTGGCGGCTGTGGAGCGCTTGATGGGCGGAGTGAGCTCTTTCAGTACCCACGTCAGTACCCGTAGAAAGGCCCGTAACAGATGAAGATCCTGCTCTGGCATGTCCACGGTTCCTGGACGGACGCCTTTGTGCGCGGCCGTCATGAGTACCTCCTTCCTGTCCTGCCGGGGGGTGGGCCCTGGGGGCTTGGCCGTGCCGGCAGGGACTGGCCGGCATCTGTGCGGGAGGTGGACCTCGCGGCGCTGGACGCGGAGGAGGTTGACGCCGTCGTCCTTCAACGCCCGGATGAAATCGATGAAGTTGCCCGGCTGCTGGGCCGGCGGCCGGGCGCGGACCTGCCTGCCGTGTATGTGGAGCACAACACCCCCAAAGGCGATTTCCCCAATACCCGCCACCCCCTTGCGGACCAGCGCAGCATCCCGCTGGTCCACGTGACGCACTTCAACAGGCTGGCCTGGGACAACGGCTCTGCGGTTGCAACGGTGATCGAGCACGGAATCCCGGACCCCGGACAGCTCTACACGGGGGAACTGCCCGAACTGGGGGTGGTGGTGAATGAACCCATCCGGCGCGGACGCGTTACCGGAACGGACCTGTTGCCCGCTTTCGCGTCGGTGGCGCCGCTGCAGGTCTTTGGCATGAAGACTGCCGGACTGGCCGCCGCCACCGGGATCGCAGAGTCCCGGCTGACCCCGCGGGGCGACCTGAAGACCCGGGAACTGCACCGTGAACTGGCCAGGTGCCGGGTGTACATCCACCCGATGCGCTGGACCTCCCTGGGATTGTCCCTCCTGGAGGCCATGCACCTGGGCATGCCGGTGGTTGCCCTGGCCACTACCGAAACGCCCCGCGCCGTGCCGCCGGAGGCCGGCGCCGTCTCCGCCGACATCGACGAACTGCTCCGCTGCGCGCAGCGGCTGGTGGCCAATCCGGAGGAAGCACGACGGCGGGGCGTCGCCGCCCGCGAGGCGGCACTGGAACGCTACGGCCTGGGCAAGTTCCACGACCGCTGGGATGAGGTCCTGGCGGACCTCGGCACCCAGTCCATCCACCGCCACAATGAACGCCTGGACGAGCGGATCCTTGTTCCGGCGCGGGAGAGGAAGGCCCCATGAGAATCTCGATGATTTCCGAGCACGCCAGTCCCTTGGCGGCGCTGGGCGGAGTGGACGCCGGCGGACAGAACGTGCACGTCGCGGCACTGTCCGAAGCCCTCGCCAGGCGGGGCCACCACGTCACCGTCTACACGCGCAGGGATGCAACGGAGCTTCCCGCCAGGGTCCGGGTGGGCCGCCGCCTTGAGGTGGTCCATGTGGATGCGGGACCCCCGCGACACGTCCCCAAGGACGAACTGCTGCCCTTCATGGGCGAGCTGGCCGACGGCGTGGCCAGGGACTGGAGCCAGCGGCCGCCGGATGTGGTGCACGGCCACTTCTGGATGTCCGGCCTGGCCGCACTCGACGCAGCAAGGCGCCCGGATGACGGGTGCCGCGTTCCCGTCATCCAGACCTTCCATGCCCTCGGCACCGTCAAGCGGCGGCACCAGGGCGCAGAGGACACCAGCCCGCAGGAACGCCGCTGGCTTGAACCAGGTGTGGGGCGGTCCGCGGACCGGATCATTGCCACCTGCTCGGACGAGGTGTTTGAGCTCAAGGCCATGGGCATCAGCACCGCCAAGATCTCCATTGCCCCCTGCGGTGTGGACCTGGGCTTTTTCTCTGCTGAGGGACCCGCGGATGTCCGGGCACGCCGGCACCGCATTCTGTCGGTGGGGCGCCTGGTGCCGCGCAAGGGCGTGGATTTGGTGATCAAGGCGCTGCCGTACCTGCGCGAGGCAGGGTTCGACGACGTCGAGCTCCTGATAGTGGGCGGCGGCGGGGACTCCGGGGCGCTCCATGCCGACCCCGAAGTGCGCCGCCTGATGGACCTTGCCGCCGAACTGGGGGTCTCGGAGCAGGTGAGGCTGCAGGGCCAGGTGCCGCGGGGGGCCATGCCGGGGATATTCCGCAGTGCCGATGCCGTGGTGTGCGCCCCGTGGTATGAGCCCTTCGGCATCGTTCCGCTGGAGGCCATGGCCTGCGGCGTCCCGGTGGTCGCCGCGGCCGTGGGCGGCCTCCGTGACACCGTGGTGGACCACGGGACCGGGCTGCACGTGCCGCCGCGGGATCCCGAGGCCATCGCGTCCGCCCTTGCCATGCTGCTGGATAACCCCACGCTGCGGGCGGAGCTCGGAAATGCGGGCAAGCTCCGGGCCCGCACCAGGTACTCATGGGACCGGGTGGCCGCCGAGACCGAAAAGGCCTATCAGCTGGCAGTGGCGGGGGCTCCCGCCGGCGTTGCCCAGATGGAAGGAGCGGCACTGTGACGGCAGAATGGTCCCTTCGTGAAACCGACCTGCGGATGTTAGCCGCCCCGCCGCCCCTGCCCGCAGCCCTGCCCGGATCCGGCTTTGCGGACCCGGTCAGCTCGGACATCGTCTTGACGCACCTGGACAACGTGATGCCGGCGCTGGATTCGCTGCGGAGCCAGTCCAGCCGCCTTGCCGCCTGGGGCGCGGAGCTGGCCCAGCGCCTGCTGCGCGGGCAGCGGCTGCTCGCAGCCGGGAACGGCGGTTCAGCGGCTGAGGCACAGCACCTGACTGCCGAGCTGGTGGGCAGGTTCGACGGCGAACGCGTCCCGTTTTCCGCGATCTCGCTGCATGCCGAATCCTCGGCAGTAACGGCGATCGCCAACGACTACGGCTTCGATGACGTCTTCGCGCGGCAGGTGCGTGCGCACGGCCGGTCCGGCGACGTGCTCATGCTGCTGTCCACCAGCGGCAAGAGCGCCAACCTGCTGCGCGCGGCGGAGGTTGCCGCCCGGCTGAACATCGCCACCTGGGCGCTGACCGGCGTCGGCCCCAATCCCTTGGCGGATGCCTGCGATGAAGCCGTGATGGTTGACGCCCTCAACGCCAACGCCCAGGAAGGGCACCTCATCGCCCTGCACGCGATGTGCCGCGCCTTCGACCTGGAAGTGGGCCGGCGCAGCGGTGCCGATGCGGGCCTGTCACTGCGGGGAGGCCGGCCATGAGGATCGTCGTGGTGGGCGACGTCATGCTGGACGTGGACCTGTCCGGCGACGCCACCCGCCTCAGCCCTGATGCGCCTGTTCCCGTGGTGGACGTTTCCGGCATGAAGCGGCGTGCCGGCGGCGCCGGCCTGGTGGCGCGGATGCTCGCCCAGGACGGCTGGCCCGTGACGCTGGTAACGGTCCTGGGCGATGACGACGCCGGCCGGCAGCTGGAATCCCACCTCACCGGAATGCGGCTGGTTTCCGGTCCCAGCGGATGCTCCTCGCCGGTCAAGACCCGGGTCCGGGCGGGATCGCATCCCGTGGTCCGTTTCGACCAGGGCTGCGGGAAGGCCCCCGTCCCGGACGCCAGCCCGGCCATGCTCCGCGCCGTCGAGAAGGCCGGCGTGATTATCGTGGCCGACTACGGCAGGGGCCTGGCGGCGAACCCCCAGCTACGGGAACTCCTCGCCCGGCTGGCCGGCACTATCCCCATTATCTGGGACCCGCATCCCGCCGGCCCGGATCCCGTGCCGGGCGTCGCCGTGGTGACCCCCAACCTCGCCGAGGCCGGCAAAGCGGCCCAGGCGTTGGCCGGGGAACGCCGGCAGGCCCCGGTGCCCGGCGGCCCCCGCCGGGACCTCCACGGGTCGGAAGCGCATTCGCCAGAGCACCAGCCGGAGGACCCGGCTGTCCAGGCCGGCAGGATCCTGCTGGAGCACTGGCAAAGCCGCGCCGTCCTGGTGACCAAGGGCGAACACGGCGCGGTGCTGCTGCGGGAGGGCGGGAGTTCTCCTGAGGCAGTGCCGGCGCCCCGGGTGGAAGGGGGCGATCCCTGCGGTGCGGGCGACCGGCTCGCGGCCAGCCTGGCCGTGCACCTCCTGGCGGGCAGGGACCTCGGGGAGGCCGCCAGGCTCGCAGTCCATGATGCCGCCGACTTCCTGGCGAGCGGGGGAGTGTCCGCCCTGCCGGACCCCGATTCCGGCCGCGACGCGGGAGCCGCCTCCGACGCCGAAGCCGGTTTCGACGCCTCGACTGCGGCTCCGTTGAGGCCCCCGATCCCCGTGGGCGGCAAGCGGCGCATCAGCGAACCGCTCCTGCTGGCCCGGGTGGTGCGGGACAACGGGGGCAAGGTAGTGGCTACCGGCGGCTGCTTCGACCTCCTGCATGCAGGCCATGTCAGGTCCCTTGCGGCGGCGCGCGAGCTGGGGGACTGCCTGATCGTCTGCCTCAACTCTGATGATTCTGTACGCCGGCTCAAGGGCCCGGAGCGGCCCATCATCGGCCAGCAGGACAGGGCAGAGCTGCTGCTGGCCATGGAATGCGTGGACGCCGTGCTGATCTTCGATGAAGACACCCCGGAAGCGGCCCTGGAACGCCTTCGCCCCGACGTCTGGGTCAAGGGCGGCGACTACAAGGGCGCCCGCCTCCCGGAGGCCGGCCTCGTGGAGAAATGGGGCGGGCGTTGCCTTACCGTCCCCTACCACCCGGCCCGTTCCACCACCGGACTGGCCGACGCCCTCGCCAAGGTGAGCTGACCAGCTGGCCGCCCACCCGCCCCCAAAGTTTTGTATTTCCCAGTGAAAGGAACACCATGACTGCAGAAATGAACGTGCCCGCCCCGAACACCCCCGGCCGCGTGCTCGTAACGGGAGGTGCCTCCGGACTGGGGGCCGCCGTCGTCGACGCCGTCCTCAAGGCGGGCGGCACGCCCGTGGTGCTGGACCGGGACATCAGCAGCGTCTCCGGCGTGAAGGCCTTCGAAGTGGACGTCTCGGACCGCGCCGCCGTGGAGGCCGCCGTGAAGGACGCCGCCGAATCACTGGGCGGTCTGGAAGCCGTCGTCACCGCAGCGGGCATCGACCGCTGCGGCAAGCTCGCCGACGTCGACGCCACTGAGTGGGAAAAAGTGATCGGCGTAAACCTGATGGGCACGGTGTCCGTCGTCCGGGCTGCCCTGCCCTACCTCAAGGCCACCCACGGCCGGGTGGTGACCGTTGCCTCCACCCTGGGCAAGCGCGCGGTGGCCGACGCAACGGCCTACTGCGCCTCGAAGTTCGGCGTGGTGGGCTTCAGCCACGCGCTCGCCGCCGAGACCGGTGGAGAGATTGGCGTGACCACCATGATCCCCGGCGGCATGAAGACGCGCTTCTTCGATGACCGCACCGAGCAGTACAAGCCCCAGGACGATTCCCGCCTCAACGACCCGGCCAACACGGCGCAGGCCATTCTGTTCGCGCTGAACCAGCCCGCCGGCTGCGAGGTCCGCGAAATGCTGATCTGCCACGAGGAAGAAGGCTCCTGGCCCTAAAGGCACCAGACCACCAGACCGGAAACAACGGGAGGAACACCATGCCTACCACTGCCATCGAAACAACAACGGACCAACAACAGGCCGGGCTCGCCGGAATCACCATCCACAACCCGCGCACCGGTGAGGTCCTCTGGACCGTGCCCGAGGCCAAACCGGACGCCGTTGCCCGGACGGTGGAGGCAGCCCGCGGCGCTTCGCCGGACTGGGCGTCCACCGCCCCGGCCCTGCGGGGGTCCGCGCTCAAGGCAGCCGCCCGGGCGCTCGACGCTGCCGCCCGGGAACTGGCTGGATTGAATGCCAGCGAAACGGGCCGGCCGGTGGATGAGTCGCTGGCGGGGATTGCTGCCGGAGTTTCCACCCTGGAGCAGTATGCAGAACTCGGCCCGGTCCACCGCGGCCTCAGCCTCCGTGGCAACGCGCTGGCCTCGGATTACACGGTGGCGGAGCCGCGGGGAGTGGCAGCGCTCCTTACACCGTGGAATGATCCCGTGGCGGTGGCGTGCGGACTGATCGGCGCCGCGCTGGTCACCGGCAACACGGTGATCCACAAACCCAGCGAACGCTGCCCGCGGCTCGGCGAAGCCCTCGGGGAGGTCCTGGCACCGGCATTCCCGCCGGGTGTCTTCCGGACAATTTCCGGTGGAGCCGGCGTTGGCGCGCTACTGGCACAGGCTGAAGTGGACGTCATCGCGCACGTGGGCTCCAGCGCTGCCGGTGCCCGCATTGCCACGGCCGGCGCGCATGTCATCCGGGAAAACGGGGGGAACGATCCCCTGCTGGTGGACCGCGACGTCGATCCCGTCTGGGCGGCAGAGCAGGCGGCAATCGGCGCCTTCAGCAACAGCGGCCAGATCTGCGTGGCGGTTGAACGGATCTACGTCCACGAGGCCATCGCGAGGCAGTTCTGCGCCGCACTGGAAGCGGAAGCAGCACTCCGCAACGGCAACGGCACGGTGGCCCCGCTGGTGGACGGGCGGATGCGGGACACGGTCCACGCCCACGTGGCCGACGCGCTGCAGCAGGGCGCCCATGCCGTGGAGGGCGGCGTCCTTCCCGACGGTCCGGGCTCTTTCTACCCAGCCACGGTGCTGACCGGATGCACCGAAGCGATGGAGGTCATGAGGGAAGAAACGTTCGGGCCGGTTGCCCCGGTGCAGGTGGTGGAAACGTTCGACGACGGTCTCCGGCTCGCGTGCAGCGGCAGGTATGGACTCGCCGCCACGGTCCTGTCAGGCAATATCGCCCACATCCAGCAGGCGGTGGCCGCACTTCCCGTGGGCACGGTGAAGATCAACGAGGTGTTCGGCGGTGCCCCCGGCGGCGCGGCCCAGCCCCGGGGCATCAGCGGCGCCGGTTTCGGCTACGGCCCGGAACTGCTGGATGAGTTCAGCCGGGTGAAAGTGGTGCACATCGCGGCGCCGCCGGCCGCGGACCCCCGTCAGGACCGGTCGTGAACACGTTGCCGGAAGCCGGGGACCTTTCGCAGCAGCGGGCACTCGCCGAGTGGCTGCCCGGGCGGCTGGCGGCGGAAAATCCGGCCATCCTGGTGATCGGTGACGTGATGCTGGACGGCTGGTGGAGCGGCAGCATCGAGCGGCTCTGCCGTGAGGCACCCGCACCGGTGGTGGACCTCCAGTCCCGCCAGTCAGTGCCAGGCGGGGCCGCCAACACTGCAATGAACCTGGCCGCGCTGGGAGCACGGGTGTCCGTTGCCGGCATCATTGGAACGGACGACGCCGGCGTGGACCTCCGGAACCAGCTGGTGGCGGCGGGGATCGACGTCACCTACCTGCTGGACCACCCGGACATGGTCACCACCACCAAGATCCGGATCAGCAGCGGCGGACAGGTGATGCTGCGGATCGACGACGCGGCCAAATCCGTGCCCGCCGAGGCGCTGGCGGAGCTGGCCGCTTCGGTGCGGGCCGCCGTCGAACACCAGGACTCGGTGTTGGTCTGCGATTACGGCACCGGCGTCCTGGCCAGCCCTGTCCGCCGTGGACTGGACGAGGCGCTGGCGGGCAGGGGGCGCGGCGATGCCGAAGGGCGCCCCCTGCTGGTGGTTGATTCGCACGATCCGCGCCCCTGGGCGCCGCTCCGTCCGGACCTGGTGACGCCCAACGCGATGGAAACGGCGCGCATGCTGCAGGCGCGGCTGCCCGAGGGGCAGGACAGGGTGGCCGAGGTGGGCAGGCAGTCGGATGCGCTGCTGCAGGCCACGGGCGCAAGGGCCGTGGTGGTCACGCTGGACCGCGACGGCACCGTCCTCTTAAGGCCCGACGGCGTCACGCACCGGACGTGGGCCCGTCCGGCGGCTGAGAAGCAGGCCTCGGGAGCCGGCGACACTTTTGTGGCGGCCCTGACCCTGGCCCGTTCAGCAGGCCTGCCGTTGACGGCGAGCCTGGACCTGGCCCAGTCGGCTGCGGACGTGGTGGTGCACCAGCCCGGCACGTCGGTCTGCAGCACGGCACAGCTCAGCCGCTACCTGAAGGCGTTCGCGGACACCGCCCTGGGTGCCGATGAACTGGAACGGCAGCTGGAACTGCACCGGGCCGAGGGCCAGCGGATCGTGCTGACCAACGGCTGCTTCGACGTACTGCACAGCGGCCACACCCGGTACCTCAACCAGGCCAAGCAGCTGGGCGACATCCTGGTGGTGGCGCTCAACAGTGACGGCTCCGTGCGGCGGCTCAAGGGCACGGGACGGCCCATCAACGCGGTGGCGGACCGGGCCGCCGTGGTGGCGGCCTTGAGCTGCGTGGACTACGTGACCGTCTTCGATACCCCTACCGCGGCCCCGCTGATCCGGCAGCTGCGGCCCGAGGTGTACGCCAAGGGAGGGGACTACACCCCGGAGATGCTGGCCGAAACCCCGGCCGTGGAGGAGTACGGCGGCCGCGTGGCCATCCTGGATTACGTGGCAGAGCGCTCTACCACTGCCGTGGTGAACCGGATCCGCGAAGGTGAAGGGGCGGTGCAGACCAACTAGGGTGGGATATTCGAACTGGTTGGGCAGACTGAAGCGGGGCACGGGCAATGGCGAAACGCGGAAAGCCGGGGGGCCGCGGCAGCCGTCCTGCGGCGGGCGTGGTGGAAATGCCGAAGGGGACCCGTCCGAACGGTCCGGTGGAGGGTGTGTACTACATCGACACCGGGGACTGCGAGCTGATCGCAGACCAGGACAACTCCACCGGCTGGCTCCTGAAGATCAATGGCGTCATGAGTTCGCACATCGACCTGGCGGACCCGCTCTTCCTGGACTTTGAGTACATGCGCTGGATGGCTGCGCTCATCGAGTCCCGTTGGCCGCCGTCGGGCGCTTCCTCCGGTGGCGTGCAGAATCGTGAAGCCCCAAAGCTGCGCGGCCTGCACCTGGGCGGCGGTGCCTGCTCGCTGGCCCGCTACTTCCATGCCGTCTACCCGGACGCCCGGCAGGTGGTGGTGGAACTGGACGGCAAGCTGGCGGAGTACGTGCGCGGCTGGTTCGACCTGCCCAAGGCGCCGCTGCTGCGCCTTCGCGTGGGGGAGGCCCGGGAAGTGACCGAAACCTTGACGGCGGATACCCGCGACTTCATCATCCGGGACGTTTTTGCCGGGGCCGTGACCCCGCGCGCCCTGACCACTGCGGAATTCACACAGCACATTAAGCGCGTCCTGGCTCCCGGCGGGCTGTATGTGGTGAACTCCGGTGACGCGCCGGACCTGAAAAACGCCCGGGAGGATGCCGCCACCATCGCGGCCTCCTTCGAGCACACCGTCATCATCGCCGACCCGGCCATGCTCAAGGGCCGGCGCTACGGCAACATGGTGATGGCCGGCAGCGATACACCGTTCGGCGACGATCCGAAGCTGGCCCGGCGGCTTCTGGGCGGTGCTGTCCCGGCGCACCTGTGGGACGATGCGCAGGTCCGGGCCTTCGCGGCCGGAGCCCCGGTCCGCCACGACCCGCTTGCACCGTCCATTGCTCCGTAGCCGCCGTTTTCACGCCTGAAAACGGCAGCTACGGAGCAACGGAGGAGGGTTTGCCCCGGCCTAGCAGTTTCTCCCGGTGCGCGGCCACCTGTTCCCGGAGCGCCTGGACTACTGCCGCCACCGCAGGCCTGCGCAGCGAGTCCGGCCGAAGCACCATCCAGTAGGGCAGCAGTTCGGCGATTTCGGTGGGCAGGAGGCGGACCAGGTCGTCATGGAGGTCGCCCATGAAGCAGGGCAGGAAGCCGATGCCCGCTCCGGCCCGGGTCGCCTCCACGTGGACAAAGACGTTGGTGGACGTCACGCCGTCCCGCATCCCGGGCACCAGCCGGCGCGGCGCGTCCAGGTCGTCCACCTGCAGCATCGAATCCACGAAATAGACCAGCGGGTGCTCGTTGAGTTCGGCCACGCTGGCCGGGGTTCCGTGCTCGGCCAGGTACGCCCGCGAAGCGTACATCCCCAGCATGTAGTCGCCCAGCCGCACCGCTTCGGCCCTGTGCACCTGCGGTTCGCCCACCACCACTTCAATGTCCAGCCCCGAGCGCTGCTGCAGAGCCCGCCTGGTCATGGTGACCACCTCCACGCACAGCCCCGGGTGGTTCCGCCGCAGCCGTGCCACGGCAGGAGCCGCGATGTAGGCGCTGAACCCGTCCGTCGCGGTCATGCGTACCACGCCGGTAATCGGGTCAGGTTCCTTGCCGGCAGGTCCCAGCGAGCCCACCGCCGCCTCCACCTGTTCGGCTACCCGTACCGCCTGGGTGCCCAGGTCGGTCAGTTCCCAGCCCCCCGCCGCCCGTGCCAGCACCCTTCCGCCCAGCGCCTTCTCCAACGCGGCTATCCGGCGGGACACCGTGGTGTGGTTCAATCCCAAGGATTGTGCCGCCGTCGTGAATTTTGCTGACCGTGAGACGGCCAGCAGGACCAGCAGGTCGTCCGGGTTGATTTCCATATCTGCAATTCTGCACACAAAGGGTGCCCGTTTGGCCATTGAATCGCAGACTTTCTGCGGCAATACTCATCTGAGCCCATCGAGTGCTGTGGATCACGGCGCGTGTCGACGCGGACACTAAGGAGAAACCATATGAGCGTAGGACAACGCTCTGCATCAACGGCCGAGTCCGCCCCAAAGGGCGCCGGCCTCAAGAAGATCGTCGCAGCCTCCATGGTGGGCACCGTCGTGGAATGGTATGAGTTCTTCCTCTACGCAACCGCAGCAACCCTTGTCTTTGGCAAGTACTTCTTCCCTGCAACCGGCAACGAGCTGGACGGCATCATCCAGGCCTTCATCACGTACGCCGTGGGCTTCGTCGCACGGCCGCTCGGCGGCATCGTCTTTGGCCAGATCGGCGACAAGCTGGGCCGCAAGCCCACCCTGCAGCTCACCATCGTGATCATCGGTGTGTCCACCTTCCTGATGGGCTGCCTCCCGGGCTTCGCCGAGATCGGGTACCTCGCACCGGCGCTGCTGGTGTTCCTCCGCTTTATCCAGGGCTTCGCGCTGGGCGGCGAATGGGGTGGCGCCGTGCTTCTCGTCGCAGAGCACAGCCCCAACGAGTCCCGGGGTTTCTGGTCCAGCTGGCCCCAGTCCGCCGTTCCGGTGGGCAACCTGCTGGCAACCCTGGTGCTGTACATCATGTCCTCCACCCTCAGCCAGGAGGCATTCCTGGGCTGGGGCTGGCGGGTGGCCTTCTGGCTCTCAGCCGTGATCGTCTTCGTCGGCTACTACATCCGCACCCACGTCACCGAGGCGCCCATCTTCCTGAAGGCCAAGGAACTGGTGGAGCAGGAGCAGGCCGTCAGCTACGGCGTCTTTGAGGTGGTCCGCAAGTACCCGAAGGGCATCCTGCAGGCCATGGGGCTGCGCTTCGCGGAGAACATCATGTACTACCTGGTGGTCAGCTTCGCGATCGTCTACCTCAAGAGCGTCCACAAGTACGACACTTCCTCGCTCCTGTTCGCCCTGCTGATTGCCCACGTCATCCACTTCCTGGTGATCCCTCAGGTGGGGCGGCTTGTGGACAGCTGGGGCAGGAAGCCGGTCTACCTCACCGGCGCCATCGCAGGTGCCACCTGGCCCTTCTTCGCCTTCCCCATGTTCGACACGAAGAATGCGGTCATCATTGTCCTCGCCGTGACCATCGGCCTGTGCCTGCACGCGTTCATGTATGCCGGGCAGCCGGCCATCATGGCCGAGCTCTTTCCCACCCGGATGCGCTATGCAGGGGTGTCGCTGGGCTCACAGGTCACCTCGATCGTCGCCGGCTCGCTGGCGCCGCTCCTGGCAACCCAGTGGCTCAAGGACACGGGCTCATGGGTTCCCACCGCCCTCTACCTGGTGGTGGCCTGCGCCGTTACCACCGCGGCCGTGTTGAGCCTCAAGGAAACCAAGGGCATAGCCCTTGAGGACGTGGACAGGGCCGACGCCGAACGCGAAGGCCTGGCGGTAGCAGCCACCACACGCTGAGCTGCTTGGGTTCGGCCTGCTCCAGTCATACCGGAGCAGGCCGGTTCGTTGACAATCTTTGAACTGGAAGGCTGGGTTAATGGAAGACACGCTGAACGGCCGCAAGGCACTGGTCACCGGAGGAGCAGGCGGGATCGGCGCTGCCAGTGTGCGCGCTCTCGCCGCACGGGGGGCCAAGGTAACGATCGCGGACGTTGACGAGGAAGCCGCGGCAGCGCTCGCGGACGAGGTGGGGGGCACCTCCTGGGCCGTCGACCTGCTGGACGTGGATGCCCTTTCGGCCCTCAGCCTGGACTGCGACATCCTGGTGAACAATGCAGGAATCCAGCGCATCAGCCCCATTGAAGAGTTCGAGCCGGCCGATTTCCGCCGTATTGTCACCCTCATGCTCGAGGCACCCTTCCTGCTGATCCGGGCGGCGCTGCCGCACATGTATGCCAACAATTTCGGCCGGATCATCAACCTTTCTTCGGTGCATGGAATCAGGGCGTCTCCGTTCAAGAGCGCGTACGTTTCCGCCAAGCACGGGCTGGAAGGGCTCAGCAAGGTGACGGCGCTTGAGGGCGGGGCCCACGGCGTCACCTCCAACTGCATCAACCCGGGCTACGTGCGCACCCCGCTGGTGGAGTCGCAGATAGCAGACCAGGCCAAGGTCCACGGCATCCCCGAAGCCGAGGTGCTGGCGAAGATCATGCTGACCGAGTCCGCCATCAAGCGCCTCGTGGAGCCGGAGGAAGTGGCCTCCCTGGTTGCCTGGCTGGCGTCCGACCACGCCGGCATGGTGACCGGCGCCAGCTACACCATGGACGGCGGCTGGTCGGCGCGCTAGCAGGTTGCGGGCGGCACCCAAAAAGCTGGACCGGTCCCAAGGGGCTAGTCCAGCTTTTTGAGCTGCCGGTGGTCGTAGAA
Source organism: Arthrobacter sp. AB6 (assembly GCF_031844545.1). Classification (NCBI taxonomy): domain Bacteria; kingdom Bacillati; phylum Actinomycetota; class Actinomycetes; order Micrococcales; family Micrococcaceae; genus Arthrobacter; species Arthrobacter sp. AB6. The sequence goes on along the minus strand of NZ_JAUZVL010000007.1, from coordinate 184,407 downwards.
GAACACGCCGTGGACGGTGTCCACACCCACGGACGTGCCCTGCAGGAACACCACCAATCCCTCGCGGCGCCCTTTGAAGGGGTCATCCGCCACGACGGCATCACCGATTTTGTAGGGGGACCGTGGGGCGAAGGACCTTGTGACGCGGTTCCATGCCTGCACCAGTACTTTGCTCAGGCTCACAGGCCGGCCCAGGCTGGACGGGTCCTGGATGACGGCTTTGACCATGCGTACCACTCCTCGAAAGCGGCACAGGCCGCTAACCCGCGGTGCAGGTTGCCGGAACGCTCCCAGCAGAGGGCGGCCCTCCCATTCCGGCTGAGCACCTTACGCCAAGGCTAGGCGCTATTCACATCAGTCACACCAGTAACAAGTACTCATTTCGTGACGGCACAGACACTTGCTTGCGGATCCCTTTTTCAGGGTTGGCCGTTGACAATGTCGTCGGCGTTCTCGAAGGCCCAGGCCACCAGCGGAACCAGCAGGGCACTCAATTCGTAGCCGCGTTCGGTGAGGCTGTAGTCCACCCGCGGCGGAATGACCGGCTGCGCCTCCCGGCGGACCAGGCCGTCCCGCTCCAGCGTCTTGAGCGTCTGGGCCAGCATCTTCTCGCTGATTCCCTCGGCCCGGCGCCGCAGGTCGCTCCACCGCTGCTCACCCTCGGACAGGGCGAGCAGGATAAGGACGCCCCACTTGCTGGTGATGTGGTCCAGCACTGTCCTGCTGGGGCACCCCGCCGGGAATACGCCGTCGGCAAGGGCCACGGGAAGGGGCGCCGCCTGCACAGCGGTCTGGGCGGTACTAACTTTCATGTCAGTACCTTACCTCAAAGTGCGTACTCTCTTTCGGGAAGTATTCCCGTATGGGTGCGGTTGTGACCCATGACAGACACCCCATCGGAAGGAATTTTCATGAGCATCGTCATCACCGGAGCAACGGGCCAGCTGGGCCGCCACGCCGTCGAAGCCCTGCTGGAGCGCAACGTTCACGCGGAGGACATCGTGGCTGCGGGCCGCTCCGTGGAAAAGCTGGCCGGCTTCGCCGGGAGGGGCGTTCGGGTCAAAGCCATGGACTACGCAGATGCCCAGTCAGTGGCGGCGGCACTGAAAGGCGCCCGGAAGGTACTCCTCATCTCCGGCAGTGAGGTCGGCCAGCGGGTGGAGCAGCACCGCACAGTCATCGAGGCGGCAAAGGCTGAGGGCGTTGAGCTGCTGGCCTACACCAGCATCGCCAATGCCGACACCACCGCCATGCTGCTGGCGGCTGAGCACCGGGCCACTGAAGCCATCCTGCGGGAGTCCGGTGTTCCTTTCGTCCTCCTGCGTAACGGCTGGTACCTGGAGAACTACACGGACCAGCTGCCCGGCACGCTGGCACAGGGTGGCCTGGCCGGCAGCGCCGGAGACGGCAGGGTCAGCGCAGCGTCCCGTGCTGACTATGCCCATGCCGCTGCTGCTGTGCTCGTCGCTGAAGAGCAGGCAGGCAAGGTCTATGAACTGGGCGGTGACAACGCCTTCAGCATGGCGGACCTTGCAGCCGAAATCACCGCTGCCACCGGCAAGGCCATCACCTACCAGGACCTTCCTGCGCCGGAATACGCCGGAATGCTGGCCGGGTTCGGAGTGCCGGACGCATTCGCGGAAATACTGGCGGATTCCGATCTCGGCATTGCCCGCGGCGACCTCCTTGTCAGCACCGGGGACCTGCGCAGGCTGATCGGCCGCCCGGCAACGTCGCTGTCCGAGGCCGTGCGCGCGGCCGCTGCTGCCGTGGCTGCCTGACCGCATCCCCCAGCGCAACGCCGACGCTCTCTCACTTGATGCGCCATCTGGGCCGACGCTCTCTCACTTTCCCCAAGCGAGTGAGCGAGCGTTGGTTCATAACCGACATTAAGTGAGAGAGCGTCGGTGGTTGTTCGGAGCTGAACGCGGTTCCTTGTAGGGCGCGGCAACCACCGGCGGCGGAGAGGCTTCATCCAGGGGCTCCCGCCCGCCGGTCTCTTCGGCAGGGCTCGATGGCCTTGTCTGTCATCCCGGACAGGAGAAGTATCGGGGTGTCACTGCCATTGACCAGGAGGGCGCAAGCTTGAGTACGGGATCCCGGATAACGCCGGGATGTTCCAGCAAGTAATGAGGAGGATCCGTTGTTGGCTACGGAAGCAGGGCGGGAGGCCGGCGGCGACGTGAAAGCAGCGCCAAAGGCGGCCTCAAAGGTGACGTCCAAGGTCCCCGCCGCAGAGAACACGCTACGCATCCTCAAACTGCTGGCTTCACGGCGGGGGCCGATGGCGGCGTCGCAAATCGCTTCATCACTGGGCCTGCCGCGCTCCAGTGTTTACCACCTGCTGGGAGTGATGGAGGCGAACGGGTTTGTGCTCCACCTGCATGAGGAGCAACGCTACGGGCTGGGCATCAGCGCCTTTGAGCTCAGCTCCGCTTACTCGAGGCAGGAGCCCTTGTCGAGGCTGGGCCGTCCGCTGCTTGCCTCCCTGGTGGATGCGGTCGGCGAGAGTTCCCACCTGGCCGTGCTCCACGGCCGGGATGTGCTGTATATCGTGGAGGAGAGGGCCAAGAACCGCCCCTCCCTGGTGACCGACGTCGGCGTCCGGCTTCCCAGCCACCTCACCGCCAGCGGGCGTGCCATCCTTGCGGCGCTGCCCAAGTCCCAGGTGCGTGCGCTCTACCCCAATGCCGCCGCTTTTACTGCCAGGCATGAGGTGGAAGGCGCCATCATGAAGTACTCGGCACTGTCTTCCCACCTGGACCAGGTCAGGCAGCGCGGCTACGCCACCGAACACGGCGAGGTCACGCCCGGCTTCGGCTCCATCGCAGCCGCGGTCACGGACCACCTGGGATGGCCGACGGCGGCAGTCGCCGTGACGTTCCTCGAGGACAAAGTGCCGGCGGAGCAGTGGCCGGTGCTGGCCGGGCGCGTCCAGAAGGTCGCCGACGAACTCTCGGTCCGGATCCACGGCCGCCCCGCAAAGTAGCCACACGCCAGCCACCCAGCCCAACCCAACTAAGTAGCGCTAAGTGTCGTTTTGAGCTGCCAAAACGACACTTAGCGCTACTTAGTTGAGCGGTGGGGGCACGGGTCTGGAATGCCGGACATGGCCCTACCGAAACCCCTATAAAGCCGTTCCGCAACGGGCTTTAGTTGATACAGAACTTCTTCCACACCACAGACACGAGACGAAAGGAGCCACCATGGCACCCGCCGATTTCACCACCGGTGCCCGCCCGGTCAAAGCAGCCCGCGGCACCGGGCTCACCGCCAAGTCCTGGCAAACCGAAGCGCCGCTGCGCATGCTCATGAACAATCTGGATCCCGAAGTGGCCGAACGCCCCGATGACCTGGTGGTCTACGGCGGCACCGGCCGCGCCGTCCGCTCCTGGGCTGCCTTCGATGCCATCACCCGCACCCTGGAAACCATGGAAAAGGACGAGACCCTCCTGGTCCAGTCCGGCAAGCCCGTGGGCGTGTTCCGCACCAACGAGTGGGCCCCGCGCGTGCTGCTGGCCAACTCCAACCTGGTGGGTGACTGGGCCACCTGGCCCGAATTCCGCCGGCTCGAGGCCGAGGGCCTGATGATGTACGGGCAGATGACGGCGGGATCGTGGATCTACATCGGCACCCAGGGCATCCTGCAGGGCACGTTCGAGACTTTCGCGGCCGTTGCCCGGAAACTCACCGGGGATGAGAACGGCACCCTTGCCGGGACCCTGACCCTGACCGGCGGCTGCGGCGGCATGGGCGGCGCACAGCCGCTGGCCGTCACTCTCAATGAGGGCGCGTGCCTGATCGTCGACGTCGATGAGACCCGCCTGCGCCGCCGCGCCGGCAAGCGCTACCTCGACGAGGTGGAAACCGACCTCGACGCCGCCATCGCCAAGGTGCTCAGGGCCAAGGAGGAGCGCCGCGGCTGGTCCGTGGGCTACGTGGGCAACGCCGCCGAAGTGTTCCCGGAGATCCTGCGCCGGCACAACGCCGGCGAGCTCACCGTGGACATCGTCACCGACCAGACTTCCGCCCACGATCCGTTGTCCTACCTTCCCGAGGGCATCTCCGTGCAGGAATGGCACCGCGAGGCCGAGGCCGATCCGGAGGGCTTCACCAAGAAGGCCCAGGCCTCAATGGCCCGGCACGTCCAGGCGATGGTGGAATTCCAGGACGCCGGCGCCGAGGTCTTCGACTATGGCAACTCCATCCGCGACGAAGCCCGCAAGGGCGGCTACACCCGCGCCTTCGAGTTCCCCGGGTTCGTTCCGGCCTACATCCGCCCGCTGTTCTGCGAGGGACTCGGCCCGTTCCGCTGGGTTGCCCTGTCCGGTGACCCCGAGGACATCCGCGTCACGGACGAGGCCATCAAGGAACTGTTCCCGGAGAACAAGCACCTGCACCGCTGGATCGACGCCGCCGCGGAGCGCGTCGAGTTCGAAGGCCTGCCGGCACGGATCTGCTGGCTCGGCTACGGCGACCGCGCCAAGGCCGGGCTGCTGTTCAACCAGCTGGTCAAGGACGGCAAGGTCAAGGCACCCATCGTGATCGGCCGCGACCACCTGGACTCCGGCTCCGTCGCCTCCCCCTACCGGGAGACCGAGTCCATGGCGGACGGCTCCGACGCGATCGCCGACTGGCCGCTGCTCAACGCCCTGCTCAACACCGCCTCCGGCGCCACCTGGGTGTCGATCCACCACGGCGGAGGTGTAGGCATCGGCCGCTCCATCCACGCCGGCCAGGTCTCCGTCGCGGACGGCACCGACCTCGCCGCCCAGAAGCTCGAACGCCTCCTCACGAACGACCCCGGCATGGGCGTCATCCGGCACGCCGACGCCGGCTACGAGCGCGCCCTCGACATCGCCAGGGAACGCGGCGTAAGAGTTCCCATGAAAGAAAGCAAGTAATCATGACCGCCATTACCCACGAACCGCTGACCGTTACCCTCGGATCCAGCGGGGTCACGCCTGAGGACGTGCTCGCCGTCGCGCGCCACAACGCGAAGGTGACCATTTCCCCGCAAGCCCTGGAAACGGTGGCAAAAGTCCGCGCCCACATCGACGAGCTCGCAGCCAGCGACGTCCCGGCGTACGGCATCTCCACCGGCTTCGGCGCCCTGGCCAACCGGCACATCCCCAATGAGTTGCGCACCCAGCTGCAAAAGAGCCTGATCCGCAGCCACGCCGCCGGCATGGGCCCGGCGGTGGAACGCGAAGTGGTGCGCGGCATCATGTTCCTGCGCGCCAAGACCCTGGCGTCCGGCCGCACCGGCGTCCGGCCAGTGGTCCTGCAGACCATGGTGGATGTGCTCAACGCCGGCATCACGCCGCTGGTCCGCGAGTTCGGTTCGCTCGGCTGTTCGGGCGACCTCGCACCGCTGTCCCACTGCGCCCTGGTGCTCATGGGCGAGGGCGAGGCGGAAGGGCCCGACGGCGTGACGTACGGCGGGCGCGGCGAACAGCCTGTCGCCGTACTGCTTGCCGAACACGGCATCGAACCGGTCACCCTCGCCGAAAAGGAAGGCCTGGCCCTGGTCAACGGCACCGAAGGCATGCTGGGCATGCTCCTCATGGCCATCGCGGACCTTCGCCAATTGCTGACGACGGCGGACATCACCGCGGCGATGAGCGTTGAGGCATTGCTGGGCACGGACCAGGTTTTCCTGCCGGAGCTGCATGCCGCGCTTCGTCCGCACCCGGGGCAGGCTGCAAGTGCCGACAACATGCTGCGTGTCCTGTCCGGCTCGCCCATCGTCGCTTCCCACAAGGTTGGCGACTCCCGGGTCCAGGACGCCTACTCGCTCCGCTGCGCCCCGCAGGTTGCCGGTGCCGTGAGGGACACGGTGGACCACGCAGCGCTGGTGGCATCCCGCGAACTGGCGGCCGCCATCGATAACCCGGTGGTGCTGCCAGACGGAACGGTCAGCTCCAACGGCAACTTCCACGGTGCGCCGGTGGCCTACGTCCTGGACTTCCTGGCCATCGCCGTCGCGGACCTGAGCTCCATAGCGGAACGCCGGACGGACAGGATGCTGGATCCGGCCCGCTCCCACGGCCTGCCGGCCTTCCTCGCGGCCGACCCCGGCGTGGATTCAGGGCTGATGATTGCCCAGTACACCCAGGCCGGGCTGGTCTCGGACAACAAGCGGCTTGCTGTCCCCGCCTCCGTGGACTCCATCCCCAGTTCCGCCATGCAGGAAGACCATGTCTCGATGGGCTGGCATGCCGCACGCAAGCTGCGGAAGGCGGTGGAGAACCTGCGCCGGGTCCTGGCGATCGAGCTGGTGACGTCGGCACGCGCCCTGGACATCCGCACCGGGCTCTCCGGTGGGGTCTTGACGCCGGGGCCCGCGGGCGCCGCCGTCGTCTCCGCTTTGCGCGGCGTGGTGGAAGGGCCGGGGACGGACCGCTTCCTGTCACCCGAACTGGAGGCCGCGGACAAGCTCGTGGCCTCCGGGGAGGTTCGCAGGGCGGCCGAATCCGCCGTCGGAACCCTCTACTGAATCCGAAGAATCTTCAGCGCATGCGCACGAGGCGTCCACCTAATGGAATTTCATCCGACACGTTCCTCCGAGGGGCGCCGAGTGTAGTAGAACTGAAGGTGTAGTGAAAGTCACATCAAAGAGGCTGTGGCGCCGAACGTATACAAAGGGGTAGAAGTTCAAATGAAAGCACGTGGGGCAGTCCTATCAAGGCGCAACGCCCATTCCGCCGCTGTTTCCGACTGGAGAACCCTCAAGGCCGGGGACCGCGTGGAGATCATCAAGCATGCGCATGTGGTTGCCGCCGGGGAGGTGGAGGAGGTGTCCCAGAGCGGAAACGTTCTGTGGCTGGTGCCGGCCGGTCCGTCAGAGAAGCAGCTCTTCCTGAAATCCGACGGCGTGCAGGTGCGCCGCGGGTAGCAGCCCCAGGAGGCACAACAACAGAAATCCCCGCCTACTGTTGACGCAGGGCGGGGATTTCGATTTGTCCGGGGCTTGCCCCGGCAGGATTGCTGGTCAGGCGGCGATGGCCTCGTAGGTCTCGCCGAACGGTACCGATTCGTCCAAGGCTACGGTGTAGCGGCCCGGATGCAGCCTGGTGACCAGGATGCCGCAGGAGGCCTCCTGCGCGGCCACTTCAATCAATTCTGCGACTGCTTCTTCCAGGCCAGCGTGCACTTCGCGGGCGCTGGAAAACTGCAGGTCGATGGTCCGGTTCGCCGGTGCTTCCACAAGGTCGGAAGCAGCCGGAATTCGTTCCAGGGTGGCTGTAGTCATCTACTGAACTTTCTGTGTCTTGTCCCCCAAGGGCCTTCCCATTCTACCGGACGCCGGAGATATGTCAGATGACTGTCCAATGGGAGGCTTGTCCGGCAGGGGCGCCATTCGGGGTCAAGGGCGCGGGCAGGCGTCGACGGCCACGGAGAGGAACCAGTCCCGCACTTGCTGCTTGTGCCCCGTGGCCGCGAGGTGGGCCGGGTGCTGGCCTTCCGGGAACTCGGTGTTGGTGTTCAGCATCGGGCACCCGCGGTAGGAGGGTCCGGCAGTATCCCCGGCGAGTACCTCAAAGACTGCGAGGATTTTGTCCCGGGGGGACGGGTATGCCAAGGACTCTGATTCCCTCGGCGAGCAGATCCAGCGCGCTTTCCCCGCCGCCCGTGTGGTCAAGTCGCTCGACACACTTAACACCGACCTCGTGGCCCGCCCGGACAGCCTTCCCGAGGCCAGCACGGTCTTCGTCTCCGGGAATGATGCCGAAGCCAAGCAGACGGTCACGGAACTGCTCACGGAGTTCGGCCATCAGGACGTCATCGACCTCGGCGACTTTACGACCGCGCGGGGCACGGAAATGCTCCTGCCTGTCTGGCTCCGCCTCTGGGGCGCACTCGGCACGCCGGCCTTCAACTTCAAGATCGTCCGCTGATCGCACGGACCACGCGGCAGGCCCGGTTTAACCATCAGGTTAAACCGGGCCTGCTGTAATTAAGTGGATCTAACCGGCTTTCACAGCCAGCACAGGACAGTCCGCTTCGAGGAGGATGCGCTGTGACACGCTGCCCATGATCAGCTTGCCCACCGGTGTCCGCCGGCGCAGCCCGATCACTATCAGCTCTGCATTGTTCTCCTCCGCCGCATCCAGGACCTCGGCGGCGGCGTCATGGCCGCGCACCGGCTGCTTGATCACGTGGTCGATGCCCTGGGTGGCCAGCCGGTCCTCAATGCTCTGGATCTCCGGCTCCTGGGCGTAGCGGTTGTCCACCAGGGCATCGCCCTTGGACGAGTTGATGACCAGCAGCCTCGAGTTGCTCTTCCGGGCTTCGGTGATGGCCTGGGTCAGGGCTGCTTCGCCCTCGGGGGTCGGGACGTATCCCACCACGATCGTCATGGTGTCTCCTTGTTCTGCTGGTTGTCGGTGAGTTGTGCGTCCGGTGCCTGTGGCGCCTTAGCCGTCACTGCCGCCGTCGGCCGTTCCGTCCGCGCGGTGGCTGCCGTGACTTACGCTTCCGCGCGCTTCCAGCGGCACGGTCGCGCCGGAGTTGGCGGGAACCACCGTGCGTGCCGGCCGGTTCCGCCGGACCAGCTTGAACAGCAGCGGCCACAGCAGGATGAGCCCCACAATGATGTAAATTACGACGGCGATCGGCTCACTGAAGAGCCCTGCCGGATCGCCTGCGCTGAGCTGCAGGGTCTTGCGGAGCTGGCCTTCGATGCGCGGGCCCAGGATGACGCCGAGGATGAGCGGCAGGACGGGCAGCCCGAACCGGCGCATCATGAACCCGAGGGCGCCGAGCACCAGCAGGATCACCAGGTCGAACGCCTGCAGGTTCACCGAGTAGGCGCCGAGCGTGGCAAAAAAGAGGATGCCCGCGTACAGGTACGGCCGGGGGAGCTGCAGGAGCTTGGCCCACAGGGGTGCCAGCGGCAGGTTGATCAGCAGGAGCAGCAGGTTGCCGATGAAGAGGCTTGCGATCAGCGCCCACACCAGCGGTCCCTGGCTGGAAAACAGCTGCGGGCCCGGCTGGATGCCGTACGAGGTGAAGGCTGCCAGCATGACGGCGGCCGTGGCGTTGGTGGGCAGGCCCAGGGCCAGCATTGGCGTCAGGGTGCCGGCGGCGGCAGCGTTGTTGGCCGCTTCCGGCCCGGCGACGCCCTCGATGGCGCCCTTGCCGAACTCTTCCGGGTGCTTGCTGAGGCGCTTCTCGGTGACGTAGGAAAGGAACGTGGGGATCTCGGCGCCGCCGGCGGGGAGGGCGCCGAACGGGAAGCCGAAGGCGGTCCCGCGCAGCCACGGCTTCCAGGAGCGGCTCCAGTCCTTCTTGCCCATCCAGGGCCGGCCCACCGGAATCACATGCAGCGGGGTGCGGCGCAGGTGGGCGGCAACCCACAGGGCTTCACCGACGGCGAAGATGGCCACGGCCACCACCACGATGTCCAGGCCGTCCGCGAGCAGCGGCTGGCCGAAGGTCAGGCGGCGCTGGCCGGTGACCGAGTCCATGCCCACCAGGCCGATGGCCAGGCCAAGTGCCAGCGAGGCAAAGCCGCGGAGCCGGGACGAACCAAGGACTGCGGTGACGGCCAGCAGGGCCAGGACCATGATGGCGAAGTAGCTGGGTGCACCCAGGCTCACGGCGAACTTGACCACGATCGGGGCGAAGACGGCCAGCAGTGCGGTGCCGATGGTGCCGGCAACGAACGAGCCGATGGCCGCCGTCGCAAGCGCCTGCGCCGCCCGCCCCGCCTTGGCCATTTTGTTGCCCTCGATTGCCGTCACTACGGACGACGATTCTCCCGGCGTATTGAGCAGGATGGACGTGGTGGAGCCGCCGTACATGCCGCCGTAGTAGATGCCGGCGAACATGATGAAGGCGCTGGTGGGCTCAAGGGCGTAGGTGACGGGCAGCAGCAGGGCCACGGTCATGGCCGGGCCGAGCCCGGGGAGGACGCCGACGGCGGTGCCCAGGACCACGCCGATCACGGCGTAGAGGAAATTCATGGGGGTGAGGGCGGTGGCGAAACCGTCCATCAGTGAGGACCAGACGTCCATCAGAGGATTCCTTCCAGGAGTCCGGCGGGCAGTGCGATGCCGAGGCCGAGGTAGAAGCCGTAGAAGGTCAGCAGGGACAGGGCTACGGAGATGAGCCCGTCGCGGAAGTAGTGCCGGCTGCCCAGTGCCAGGACGCTGCCCCAGAACAGGACGGTGCCGGAGATGACCCACCCGGCCCAGTCGATAAGCAGGATGTTCAGGATGAAGGCTCCGGCCAGGGGCAGGATGGTTTTCCAGTCCGCGGGGTGGGTGAGGTCAACATCCTCGCCGCCTTCCGCCTCGCCCTGGCCGCCCCGCATCACGTTGATGGCCAGCAGGACCGCGCATGCAACCAGCAAGCCGGCCACGATGTACGGGACTGTTTTGGGACCCACGGGGTCCGACTGGGAATACGGGGTCACCAGGCCGTTGGCGTCCAGGAAGACAAGGACGCCGGCCGCGCCGAGCAGGAGGGAGACTCCCAGCTCGGCGCGGCCCTTAAGGCCTGTGGTCAGAGGGCTCACGCCAACCCAAGCTTGGTGAGGACGTCCGCCACCCGCTTGTCCTGCTCGGTAAGGAACGTTTCGAACTTCTCGCCGGTGATGAAGGCGTCGGTCCAGCTGTGGGTCTTCAGTGCTTCCTTCCAGCCCTCGGTGGCGTGCATCTTTTCAAGGGCGGCGATCAGGGATGCCTTGTCCTGGTCGCTGATGCCCGGAGGGGCCACGATGCCGCGCCAGTTGGTGAACACCAGGTCGATGCCTGATTCCTTCAGCGTCGGGGCGTCGACGCCCTCGAGCCGCTTTTCGCCGCTGGTGGCAAGGACCCGGACTTCGCCGGACTGGATCTGCTGCAGGTATTCGCCGGCGCCGGAGGCTGCAAAGCCAAGCTTGTTGCCCAGGATCGCGGGCAGGAGGTCCCCGCCGCCGTCGTAGGAAACGAAGTTCACCTTGGTGGCGTCAATTCCCACGGCGCCTGCAAGCTGCATGGGCAGCAGGTGGTCCGGGCCGCCGGGGGAGGAGCCGCCGCCTACGGAGATGGAGCCCGGGTCAGCCTTCCAGGCCTTCACCAGGTCGTCGATGGTCTTGTACGGGGAATCCTTGCCGACCATGATGGCCCCGGGCTCTTCGATGAGCCGCGCAAGCGGGGTGGTCTCGGTCAGCTTGGACTCGGACTTGTTGGTGTAGCTGGCGCCCACCACGCCAAGGCCCATGAGCATGGCGAGGTCGCCGTTGCCCTTCTCGTTGACAACGCGGGCAAGGCCCACCGTGCCGCCGGCACCGGCGAGGTTGAAGACCTCGGTGTTGGTGGAGATCTTCTCGTCGTCGAGGACCTTGGCTGCGGCGCGTGCGGTGGTGTCGTAGCCGCCGCCCGGGGTGTTGGGGACCATGATCTGCAGCCCGGTGATGGGCCCGGCTGCAGCGCTGGAGCTTTCCGAACCGGTGGAGCTCTTGCCGGTGGCACCGCAGCCGGTGGCCATCAGGGCGATGCCGGCAGCGACGGCGGCGACTCGCAATGCGCGGATCTGGCGCATGGTGTTCCTCTTCTCAGTAATGCAATTCTCTACAGGATGATCAGCGGACCTGATCTGTGCTTCCGATGCTAGGGCCCGCCGTGACGGACCTCACTCTTGTGTACGCAGAGAAAGTTAAGTTCATTGCGTTCACGTTTCCGGCGCCCCACCGGGCACCCGCACCGCGACCCACCAGGTACCCGTACAAGGCCGGCACGTGGAAGCCTCCTGCCGGAGCACGGGCGGCGGTGGGATATAGTTCCCGGTACTGCCGCAGGGCCGGCCCACGCGCCAGGAACAGGCACGGCGCCAGGAACAGGCACGGCACCAGGAACAGGCATCAAGAAACAAAAGGAACCACCGCAGTGACTCGACGAAGAGGAATGTCCCTCGCCGGGCAGTACCTTGTGCTGCAGTTGCTGATTGTCCTGGCCGTGCTGGTGGCGGTGGTGGCCATCTCGCTTGCCCAGTCCGCTGCCGCCTTTGAACGGACGGAGGGCCGCAGGGCCCTCTCGGCCGCGGAAGCGCTCGGCAACAATCCTGCGGTGCGGGCGCTGCTGCCGGACGCCGAGCCACGTGTCGGTTCAGCGCTTCCCGCCGTAGCCGAGTCGGTCCGCACCGTCTCTGGCTCGTCCCACGTCACCCTCGCGAAGCTGGACCGCACGGTGGTTGCGGCGTCGGACCCGGGCCTGCTGGGCGAGCCGCTGGAACTGGGCGCCAGCAGGGTCATGGAAGGGCGCGCCTGGACCGGTGTGGTGGACCAAGGCGGCAACGCCGTCCTGTCCGCGCACGTTCCAGTCCTTGACGATGCTGGAAAGATGATCGGGATCGCAGCCATTGGCCGCAACTACCCGTCCACCCTTGAAAGGCTGGGCGACGCCGTCCCCAACCTCCTGACGTACCTCGGCGTAGCCAGCGTCCTGGGAGTGGCGGGATCCCTGCTGCTCTCCCGCCGGGTCAAGCGGCAGACCCTCGGCATGGAGCCCAGCGAGATCACCGGGCTGGTGGAAAACCGGGAGGCGATGCTGCACGGGCTGAAGGAAGGCGTGGTGGCGCTGGACCCCAATGAGCGCATCACGGTAGCGAACGACAGTGCGCGGGAGCTCCTCGGACTGCCGCCGGACTGCGTGGGCAGGAAGCTCGGATCCCTTCCCGTGGACCCGGCGCTCAAGGTGGTCCTGACCCGCGAACAGCCGGACCCGGACCAGCTGGTCCTGGTGGGGGAGCGGCTTGTGGTGCTCAACCGTGTTCCCATCCGGTCCCGCGGCCGGGACATCGGCTCGGTCACTACCCTCAGGGACCGGACGGAGCTGTCCTCCCTCGAACGTGAGCTTGGCGCCACCCGGACTGCCACGGACACGCTGCGCGCCCAGGCCCACGAGTTTGCCAACCAGCTGCATGTCATCTCCGGCCTGATCCAGATCGGCGAATACGATTCCGTGGTGCAGTTCGTCAACGGCGCCACGGTGGACCGGACCAGGCTGAACGACGAGGTAACCAGCCGGATCCAGGACCCTGCGCTCGCCGCACTGCTGATTGCCAAGTCCAGCCTCGCCACTGAACGCGGCGTGGCGCTGCAGCTTGACCCGGCGTCCGCCCTGGGCCCGGTCAGCGACGAACTGTCCCGCGATCTCACCACGGTGGTGGGGAACCTGGTGGACAACGCGTTCGACGCCGTGACGGGACTTCCGGAGGCCGCCGTCAGGGTGCTAGTGGAGGACGGCAGGGACCACGTCACCGTCACGGTGCGGGACACCGGACCGGGCGTTCCGGGCGAGTCCGTGGAGGACATCTTCCGCCAGGGGTTTTCCACCAAGGAGGCAGGCCCGGCCGAGGGCCGCGGATTCGGGCTGGCCCTCTCGAGGGTGGTCTGCCGGCGCTCCGGCGGGGACCTCACGGTGGCCAATGACAACGGAGCAGTCTTCACCGCACGGCTGGGGAAAGGGGCAATGAAGCCATGATCAACGTGCTGATCGTCGATGACGACTTTATGGTGGCCAAGGTCCACGCCGGCTTCATCCAGCGGACGCCGGGCTTCGCCGTGGTGGGCGTGGCCCACACCGGTGCCCGGGCAGTGCTCGAAACGGAGCGGCTGCAGCCGGACCTGGTGCTGCTGGACATCCACCTGCCGGACATCAACGGGCTGGAGCTCATGCACCGGCTGCGGGAGGTGGCCCCCGAGCTCGACGTGCTGGTGATCAGCGCCGCCCGGGAAGTGGAGACCGTCCGCAAGGCCCTCCGCGGGGGCATTGTGCACTACCTCATCAAGCCGTTTTCCCAGTCGGACCTCCAGGAGCGGCTGGAGCACTACCGGAGCGCCTACCATGGCCTGGACTCGGCCAAGGATGTGGCCGAGCAGTCGGACGTCAACCGCGTCTTCGGACTGGACCGCACCGAGCGTCCGCTTCCCAAGGGCTGCAGCATCGAAACGCTCAAGCTCGTGGAGGCCACCCTCAACGCCGCCGAAGGTGATCTTTCCGCGGCCGAGGTCGCGGAGCAGCTGGGAACCTCCCGGGTCAGCGCCCGCCGCTACCTTGAGTACCTGCACGATGAGGGGACGCTGGAGGTCAGGCTTAAGTACGGCGTGGGCCGCCCGGAGCGCCGCTACGTGCTCAAGGGCAGGTAGCCCCGCCCCGGGGCCCGGTTCAGCGCAGCAGGGTGTCCAGCAGCCGGGCGGCAACCCGGGCGGTCCTGCCATCGATATCAAACTCCGGGTTCAGCTCGGCGATGTCGAGGTGCAGCAGCTTCCCCGACCCCGCCACCTGCCGGCACACTGCGCTGATGACCGGCAGCGGCACGCCATACGCTGCGGGTGCACTCACGCCCGGCGCCACCGCTGCAGGCAGCACGTCAAGGTCGATGGTCAGGTAAAGCACGTCGATGCCGGCCAGGAAGCCCGCCACGAACTCCCGGACGCGCTCTGCGCCGCAGTCCTCGTCCAGCAGGTACTGCACGCCCAGCTTCCGGGCAGTATCGAAGAGGGCGCGCGTGTTGTTGGGTTCGGAAATTCCGACGACGGCGTACCGGAAGTCGCGCCCGGCGGCTGCTTCCGCGCGGGCCATCTGGAGGAACGGCGTCCCCGAGCTGGGCGCTGGCTCGTCGCGGAGGTCGAAATGGGCGTCCAGGTTCAGGATCCCGAGCCGCTGCCCGCCCTGCACCGCCGCGGAGGAGCTGACCCCAAGGTAACTGGCATACGCGGTTTCATGGCCGCCGCCCAGCACCGCGGGAAGCTGCCCGGCGTCGAGCAGCGCAGCGACAGCCCTCCCGGCGCGTTCCTGGCCGGCTTCAAGGGCGCCGCCGGACACCACAACATCCCCCGCGTCGGCCACGGTCCGGCCGAGGTGGAACGCCAGGGGGCCCAGGGCATGCCGGATGGCGGCCGGCGCGGCCGCCGCGCCGGTGCGGCCCTTGTTCCGGCGCACGCCCTCATCGCTGGCGAAGCCAAGCAGGGCAGCGGGTTTTGCTGTGCGGACCGCGCCCTCGCCGCCCGCACCCTCCTGCGCCCCGCCGTCGTAGGGAACCACCGCCTGCCACCAGCGGCGGTGGCTGGCGTCGTCGCCGTCGAACCTGCCCGTCCAAGGCTGGGGCGGGACATCGACGGCAGGTATCCGAGGGGTCATACCCCAAGCTCACCGTAACTGGACAGCGAAAACCAGCATCGCCGCCGTCGACCTGTCTGGAATCGAAGATCATCGGCGCCTGCCGGCAGCAGGGGCTATTGTGGATCAGTCCCTCCCCGGGGGCCGTACCACCTTGCCTGCGCCGAACGGGCGCAAAAAACAGGCCGGAGAACAGCTTTATGTTTGAAGCCCCCAACATCCTGTTTGCCGCCGCCGGCGTCGCAGTGTTCGTGGCCGCAGTACTCCCCAAGCTGCTGCGCAACATGCCCTTTTCCATGCCGATGGTCTTCCTCGGAGCGGGTATGGCTGCTTTTGCCCTGATCCCCACCCTTCCCGATCCGGACCCCATGGCGCACAGCGACTTTGCCCTTCATCTCTCTGAAGTGTGCGTGATCATCTCGCTGATGGGCGCCGGGCTGGCGCTGGACCGGCCGGTGGGACGCCAACGCTGGGCCACCACCTGGCGGCTGCTGGGAATCGCCATGCCCCTCTGCATCATTGGGCTCACGCTGCTGGGGCTGTGGTTCCTGGGCCTGGGCCTCGGTGCAGCACTGCTGGTGGCCTCGAGCCTTGCGCCCACGGATCCCGTCCTCGCCTCCGAGGTGCAGGTGGGTGAACCGGCGGACCACGACGACGGCACCGACAAAGAGGACGAGGTGCGTTTTGGCCTCACGTCGGAAGCAGGCCTCAATGACGGGCTGGCGTTTCCCTTTGTCTACCTGGCTATCGCCATCAGCATCGTCGGGTCATCCCCGTCGGCGTGGTTCCCGGAATGGTTCGGCGTGGACGTCCTGTGGCGGCTGGCGGTCGGGCTGCTGCTGGGCTTCCTGACCGGGAAGTTGCTGGCGCGGATTTTCTTCTCTGCCCGCGCAGACAGCCTGCGGCTGTCCAACCATTCCGAGGGCTTCGTGGCCCTCGCCGCCACGTTCCTGACCTACGGTGCCACGGAGATGGTGGAGGGTTATGGCTTCATCGCGGTCTTTGTCTGCGCTGTGACCATCCGGGCCGCCGAGCATACCCACGGCTACCACCGGGTGCTGCACTCCTACGTGGAGCAACTGGAGCGGCTCCTGACGGTGGTGATCCTGGTCCTGCTGGGCGGTGCGATTGCCCGAGGGCTGCTGGAAGGGATCGGCTGGGCCGAGGTGCTGGTGGCGCTGGCATTCCTGCTGGTGATCCGCCCGCTGGCCGGCTGGGTGGGGCTGCTGGGCGGCAAGACCGGCCCGCGGGAGCGGATTGCGCTCTCCTTTTTCGGGATCCGGGGGATCGGCTCGCTCTACTACCTTTCCTATGCGCTGGGCAAAGGAAAGTTCGCTGACCAGGCGGAGTGGCTCTGGGCATTCGTGGGGCTGGTGGTGGCGCTGTCGATCGTGGTCCACGGCGCCACCACCTCACCGCTGATGAACCGGCTGGACAGGCTCCGCGAGAAAAAGGCCCGCGCAGTGTCCGGTGATGAGGGGCTGGCCCCCAACACGCCCGTGTAGGTCGGCGCAGTGCCGTGCGGGGGTGTGGGTTCCTGTCCAGGCCGCCGCGCTACATCCCCAGGGCGGCCTCGATGGGGCCGACGGCGAAGAACAGCAGGAAAGCAGCGGCCACCGCCCACATCAGCGGGTGGATCTCCTTGACGCGTCCCTGGACGGTGCGGATCAGCACAAAGGCGATGAACCCGGCGCCCAGGCCGTTGGCGATGGAGTAGGTGAACGGCATCAGCGTGAAGGTCAGGAACGCCGGGATCGCAATGCCCCAGTCCTGCCAGTCGATCTTGCCCACCTGGGACACCATCATGAAGCCCACCACCACCAGTGCCGGGGCAACGGCCTCGAAGGGCACCAGGTTGATCAGCGGGGTGAAGAACATCGCCACCAGGAACAGCAGGCCGGTAACGATCGAGGCAATGCCCGTCCGCGCGCCTTCGCCAATGCCGGCGCCGGCTTCCACGTAGATCTGGTTGGAGGACACCGAGGCGCCGCCGCCCACGATCGCGCCGAGGGCGTCCACCTGGAGGACGCGGTCCACGTCCGGGATGTTGCCGTGTTCGTCCACGGTGCCTGCCTCGTTGGCCAGGCCCACCATGGTTCCCATGGCGTCGAAGAAGATGCTGAGCAGGATCACGAACGCCAGCAGCGTGGCTGCCACGAAGCCGAGGTGCTCAAAGGCGCCGAAGGGGTTCGCCTTGCCAATCAGCGACAGGTCCGGGGCGGCCCATCCCGTGAATTTGGGCGCCACCAGGGACCAGCCCTGCGGGTTGAAGGTCTTGCCGTCGAAGCTTGGTCCGATGTGCAGGGTCATCTCCAGGAGCACGGAGATGACGGTGGAGGTGATAATGCCGATCAGGATGGCGCCCTTGACCTTGCGGACCACCAGGGCGATGGTCAGGACCAGGCCGAACACGAACACTGCCGTGGGCCAGCCCAGGAGCTTTCCGTCGAAGCCAAGTCCAACGGGCACGGTGGTGCCGGCCACATCGGGGATGCGGCGGACGAAGCCCGCATTGACCAGCCCGATCAGCGCGATGAACAGCCCGATGCCCACCACGATGGCCGTCTTGAGCCCGTCCGGTACTGCCTTGAAGACGGCAGTGCGGAACCCGGTGAGGACCAGGATGAGCATGGTGACGCCGGACAGGACCACCAGGCCCATCATGTCCGGCCAGGTCAGTCCCGGATTGGTGGCAACGGTGACGGCGACGAAGGCGTTGACGCCCAGGCCCGTGGCCAGCGCGAAGGGGTGCTTTGCCCAGGCGCCCATCAGGATGGTGAGGAGGCCCGCCACGAAGGCCGTCACGGCGGCGACTGCCGTGAACCCCAGCGTGGCGCCGCTGGAGTCCGGGCCGGAGAGGATCAGGGGGTTGAGCACCACGATGTAGCTCATGGCGAAGAATGTGGCGAACCCGCCGCGGATCTCGCGGGAAAGGTTGGAACCGCGTTCGGTGACCATGAAGTACCGGTCCAGGGCAGAGCCTTGCTTAAGCATTAGTCCTCCGGGGAAGTCTGTGGGGATACCTGAATCCTATGGGGACGGCGGCGGGGCGGCAGGCAATTTCGCCTAGTCTGTAAGGAAGCCAACACAAGGAGCCGCCCCAGCATGCGTCCCATCCGCCGCCAGATCCTGGCCCTTGGGCTCGGATTCCTCGTTTTCGCCGCCGCCGTGCTGGGCCTTGCCGGTCCCGCAGCCGCGCATGATGCAGCCGAATCCACCAGCCCCGCCCAGGGCGCCTCGGTCCCGGCGCCCCCGGAACAGGTCTCGGTCACGTTCAACAAGAACCCGCTTGGGATGGGCGCTTCCATCTCCATCAAGGACGCCGCCGGCGCCGAGTGGGCAGAAGGCGCGGTGGAGATCGTGGACAACGTGGCGTCCCGGAAGGTCAGGGCGGGAGCCCCCGCCGGGCAGTACACCGTTGCCTGGCGCGTGGTCAGTTCGGACTCGCATCCCATCGAGGGGACATTTGTTTTTGCGGCCGCTTCCGCTGCGCCGGGCACGTCGCAGGCGGCAAGCCCGACGGCGGCCGGTACGGTTCCTGCCACCGCCCCGGCCGTTGGCAGCGCCCCCGCCATGGGGACCGCCCGGCCCGGAACCACCGCCGAACCCGCGGACCCGGCTGACGCGGCGCAGCCGTTCCAGTGGAGCATCGTCATTTTCGCCGCCGTCGCGGCGGGGCTGCTGGCCACCCTTGCCGTCCTCGCCCGGCGCAGGCTCACGGCAGGCCCGGACGAGGAGGGCTGACGGGCGCCGGCGGGTGCATTGACGGACGCTAGCAGGGCAGGGCCGCGAAGCTTCCGGTTCCCGGAAAAGCAACGCTGTCCGGATGTACTTTGGCGGAAATCGCCTGGCCCACGGTCTTGGCCTGGCGCAGTACCTCTTTGGGCGACGGGGTGATGAGCTCGCCCACGCCCACCAGGTAGATGCCGATTGCCCGCATGGCAGCGGTGAGGTTGCGGCCCACGGCGATCCCGAAATCGTTGATCATGCGCCGCAACTGGCTGTGGGCGCACCGGGTCAGGACAATATGGTCCGCCACCAGGATGCCCGTAGGCGTGTGGACTTCCCACTGCGGAGCGGCGGTTCCCGGCGCAGTCCCGGCCAGCATGGTCAACTGGACGGCGCGGGTAGTGTGCCGCACGTCCACGGCGTGGCTGGCGGCGTAGTTGCGCAGGTGCCGCAGGATCTCGTTCCGTTCACGAAGGGTGACGGAATCGGCCGCGTCGCAGCGTTGAAGGGAAGCTGTGTTGGCCGGCTGCGCGGCGCCAAGGATGTCCAGTCCGTCCACCACTATCGAGTCCACTCCGCGGCGGCACAGCTCGGCGGCCACGGCAAGGCCGGACAGGCCGGTGCCAATGATCACAGTGGTGGTCTGCTCGGTCCCGGCATTCCCAGGCATGCTTGACACTACAGGTTCCCTCCTTCGAAGTTTCGGCAGGTGCAGGCGTCCTCGCCGGCGCGCGTCCCGTTACCCCCAAAGTCCGGCCGCAGTACATTGGCGGGCACCCCTGACGGAAAGAGGCAGTAGGCGTCCCGGACCAACAATGTCCTGAAGACTACAGAACATTTCCGGCGGTGGATAGCCCAAGCCGAAAACACTTGCCTCCCCGTTGAAGGCGCTTTCCCGGACACCCCGGAAGGCCTGTGGACAACCGGACTTTCCGGGCCTGTGCAGGCTTGCTAAGGCAGGGGCGACGGAGAATAGTGGGAAGCGGAAGCAGGCCTTTCTTCCCAGCTCAGACGGGGGTACGGGTGCACGGGGAATGGTCCGGCTTCTGGCAGAATAGGCGCAACATCAGGCAGTATCGCGAGGAGGCGGCCCCATGGGCGCACCAGAGTTGCATCCGGACCCCCAGGACGGCGGCAGCACTGCTGCTCCCGAGGGGATCGTGGTTGGCGTGGACGGTTCGGACCACGGCCAGTGCGCGCTTGTATGGGCCGCGCGCGAGGCCCGGCGCCGGCGCCGTCCGCTGCATATCGTCACTGCGTACTCCGTGCCGATCTTCGCCGCATCGGGCCTCGACGGCGGCTATGCAACCGTGGACGACTCCGTGATCCGCGAAGGCGCCGAGGCGGTGGTCAAGCAGGCCCTGGACAAGATATCCACCTACGACATCGATGTCACCGCGTCCGTGGAGAACGGCGATGCCTCCGGCGTGCTGCTCGAGATGTCCCGGACTGCCGAGCTCCTGGTGTTTGGCACCCGCGGACGTGGCGGATTTGTGGGCAGGCTCCTCGGCTCGGTGAGCAGCGCCCTGCCCGCCCACGCCAAATGCCCCACCGTGACGGTCCCGCTGATCTGCGCGGACAGGCTCGGCGAAACCACCGAGGACAGGCGCATCAAAGCCGAGCAGGCCAAAGCCGGGCACCAGCGCGTGGAGAACGTGGTGGTGGTGGGCGTTGACGGCTCGGAGCAGGCACGGGTGGCCGTCCTGGAGGCCGCAGAGGAAGCAGAACGCATGGGCGCCACGCTGCGCGTTGTCTGCGCCGTCCCGCAGTACAGCGGCTCGCTGGCATGGGTGCCGGCCCCCATGGACCGCAAGGCCCTCTTCGCCGACATCCAGCTGACCCTGGACGCCGGCATGGCGTGGCTGCGCAGCCACTTCCCCAACCTCCACGCCGAATCGGAGCTGAAGGACGGCTCGCCCGTTGACGTCCTCGTCGAGGAAAGCCGGCATGTGGAACTCGTGGTTGTGGGTACCCGCGGCCGGGGCGGCTTCACGGGAATGCTCCTGGGCTCAACGTCCGACGGCATACTCCACCATGCCAAGGGCCCCGTGATGGTGGTTCCGGACCGTGAGGACCGCCGCCTGGCGGACCGTGCCAAGTTCGGCCCGGTTCTCGGTTCATCCTGACGAGATCCTGCTGCCAGGAGCTTCGCGATGGCTGCCGACCCGCCAGGAACGGCCGGGCAGGGCCCCCGCCAACAGCCCGGGCACACCGCCCCTGCCTTGATTCTTGACCTCAGCCAGGTGGGCGGCAGCATGCTTCCGCTGGTGGGCGGCAAGGCGGCCAGCCTCGGCGAGCTGATACGGGCCGGATTGCCGGTGCCGGAAGGGTTCTGCCTGACCACGGCGGCCTACAGGGAGGCTACCCGGACCGTGCAGGACGGCGTGCTCGCAGAGCTCGGCAAATTCCAGGCAGCCCTGCGCACGGGAACGCCCGGCGGGAACACGGAACTGGCTGGGATGGCCGGCAGGGCACGGGAGTCCGTTCGCGCCGCCCCGGTTCCGCCGCGGATTGTTGCCGCAGTTGAGCAGGCCTACGCGGCGCTGGGCAAAGCGGCTCCGGTGGCGGTAAGGTCCTCCGCCACGGCAGAGGACCTTCCGTTCGCGAGCTTCGCCGGCCAGCAGGACACCTACCTGAATGTCATAGGCATCGGCGCTGTCCTTGAGGCCGTGCGCGACTGCTGGGCATCCCTCTGGACGGACCGGGCAGTGGCCTACCGGGCCGCGCTGGCGATCAAACCGCACGAAGTAGCCCTCGCCGTCGTGGTTCAGCGGATGGTTGACGCCCAGGCCGCCGGAGTGATGTTCACAGCCAATCCACTGACCGGCAGGCGCCGGGAAGCTGTCATCGATGCTGCCCCGGGGCTCGGGGAGGCGGTGGTTTCCGGAGCGGTCAATCCGGACCACTACGTGGTGGACACCGAAGAATCCAGGGTCCTCGAGCTCAAAATTGGGGACAAACGCGTCATAGCGCGGCCCCTGCCCGGCGGCGGAACCGAGGTACGGGACATGCCAGGCCAAGCAGACGCCGCCAGCCTTTCAGACGAACAGGCCATTGGGCTTGCAGCCCTGGGCATGCAGGCTGAAAAGCACTTCGGTTCCCCGCAGGACACCGAATGGGCCATCGACACCGGCGGGGCACTCTGGCTGACGCAGTCGAGGCCCATCACCACGCTGTTCCCGGTGCCGGAACGCCAGTCCGGAGCCGAAGGGACGAGAGTGTACCTGTGCTTCAGCCTCGCCCAGGGCCTCACCCGCCCCCTCACTCCCATGGGCCTGGCATCACTGCGGCTCGCGGGCTCCTCCGTGGCCAAAGCCGCCGGGTTCGCAGTCCCGGACCCCCGGCGCGGTCCACCACCGTACGCGGAGGCAGCCCAGCGCCTCTACTTCGACCTCACAACGCCGGTCCGGAGCAGCGTGGGGCGGCGGCTCCTTCCACGGGTCTTCGACGTCATGGAAGCCAGATCCGCCATGGTGCTGCGACAGGTTTTTGCGGACCCCCGGTTTTCGGTGACCCGCAAGACCCCGCTCGGACTCCTGCGCCATGTCCTGCCGGCAGCGGTCCGGGCCCGCGTCCCCGAGACCGTGCTCCGGGGACTGTTCCGGCCCAAGGCGGCGCTGCGCCGGCTGGACCGCTTCACCCGGGAATTCGCCGAGGACCTCGAACTGGAGGCCGGGGCGGGACCCGTTCAGCGGCTCGACCATGCGGAGCGTCTCCTGGGCAGCCGGATCTTTGCTGTGGTTCCCGCCATCCTGCCCTTGCCCGCGCTGGGATTCGCCACGCTGTGGCTGGCCGGAAAGCTCCTCGGCGGCCGGGACCGCTGGAAGGACCTGGAGAAGGTGCTCCGGGGCCTGCCGCGGAACGTGACCACCGAGATGGACCTGGACCTGTGGCGGCTTGCATCAGCAGTCAGGGACGACCGCGGGTCACGAACGGCCTTGGCGGAAGGGCAGCCATCCAAACTGGCGGCGGAGTTCAAGGCCGGCAACCTCCCTGCCGTCCTGCACGCGGGCCTGGTACGGTTCCTCGACCGCTACGGGCAGCGGGCCGTGGCCGAAATCGATGTGGGCATGCCCCGGTGGTCGGATGACCCCACGCACATCCTGGGTGTCCTTGCCAACTACCTTCGCCTCACTGATCCCGCCATGGCGCCGGACGTGCAGTTCAGCAGGGCGAACGCAGAGGCGGAGGCTGAAGTGGAGCGACTGGTTGCCGAGGCCCGGCTCCGCGGCAGGGTGCGTGCGCTGCTGGTTGCTGCCGCACTGCGCCGCACCAGGATCTTCGCCGGGCTGCGGGAACTGCCCAAGTACCAGCTGGTCCTGGGCCTCGCCGAAGTACGCAGGCAGGTGGCCCACGTGGGAGCTGCGCTGGCATCCACCGGCCAGTTGGAGCACCCGGAGGACATCTTCTTCCTCGACTTCGAGGAAGCCCGGCATGCCCTGGACAGCGGGGACGCGAATGCCACCAGCCAGCCGGGAAAGCTGCGCGAACTCGTCCTGGAACGGCGCGCCGCCTACGCCAGCGAACTTGGCCGGCGGCGGATCCCAAGAATCCTGCTTTCAGACGGAACCGAACCCGAACTGCTCCATGCTGCGGCCGCCGGAATGGCCGCCGGGGCCGGGAACGGCACGCTGTCCGGCAGCCCCGCATCAGCGGGCTCGGTTACCGGTCCCGCCCGGGTAATCCTGGACCCGGTGGGGGCGCGCCTTGAACCCGGGGAGATCCTGGTGGCGCCGTCCACCGATCCCGGATGGACCCCCTTGTTCCTGACTGCCGGCGGCCTGGTGATGGAAATGGGCGGCCCCAACTCGCACGGTGCCGTGGTGGCCCGGGAGTACGGCATTCCCGCCGTGGTGGGGGTTCCGGAGGCCACCTCGCGGCTTGCCACCGGGCAAAGAATAACGGTCGACGGCGGAGCTGGAACCGTTGTGCCCGACTAGCCCCCTGCGGGCCGGGCCGGGCAGGTGTAGGGAGCGTTCCCGAGGCGTACCCTTGGAATATGGGCTCCAACGACGGAGGCAGCGGGACAATGAGCGGCCCGGATGTGCTACCGGGACGCGGCGAAATCGCGGGACGCGGGATGAACCGGTCCGTTCTCCGGTGGGTACCTGCAGCGGCCGTTCCCGCAGTGATCGCAGCTGGGGTGCTGGTGGGGTCCATCCCGGCACGGGCCGGCGATCCCCTTCCTGAGAAGACCCCGGCTGAAGTGGTCGCGCTGCTCGCTTCCCACACCGCGCACACCTTTTCAGGCACCGTGGAACAGTCCTCGGACCTGGGGCTGCCGGAGTTGCCGGCAACCGGTCCTACATCCGGTCCGGCCTCGTCCGGCGGGGCAGCGTCGGCGATCGAGCTCCTTACCGGCAGCCACACTGCGCGGATCTTCGTGGACGGCAAGGACAAAGCACGCATCCAGGTAATGGACCGGCTCGCGGAACGGGACATCATCCGACGCGGCGGTGACGTCTGGTTCTACTCGTCCAGGGACAACACTGCAGCGCACCTGGCACTGCCGGCCCACGCCAGCGACCTGCCGCTGACGGACCCCGGGCATCAGCTTCCTGGCGATCCCCCAACTGATCACGTCCCGGACGGGATGCCCGTCCCGAGAACACCCCAGGAACTGGCAGGGAAGTTCCTTGCCGCGGCGGACAGCTCGACGGCCGTGACGATCGGCCCTGGCCTCAACGTCGCAGGCCGCCCCGCATACAACCTCGTCCTTGAGCCCCGCACGGAGGGAACACTTGTTGGCAAGGTGGCCATCGCCGTCGACGGGGAGAACGGCATGCCGCTCTCCGTGAAGGTCACCGCGCGCGGCGCGGACGCGCCGGCGTTCAGCGCCGGATTCACCAGCCTGTCCCTGGAAGCCCCTGACGACTCCCTCTTCAGCTTCGTCCCGCCGCCCGGCAGCACGGTAAAGGAACTGCAGCCCCAACATCCCACGCGCTGGCCGCTCAGCTCCGGGTTGCCCGGCAACCCCGGAATGCGCATCACCCCGGACCAGCTCGCCGCCGATGTCCAAGGCAAGGCCCGGCCCTACCTGACAGGGTCAGGCTGGGAGACCGTCGTGGAACTTCCGGCAGGAACCGAAGCCGGAACAGCCCTTAACCAGGCGCTGGCGCAGAATCCGGCGCTGGCCCAGGCCGCCGTCGTTGTTCCTGGCGGGCGGGTGCTCTCCACTGCACTGTTCACCGTCCTGTTCACCGACGACGGCCGCATCTATGCGGGCATGGTCCCGGCGGGCACGCTGCAAGCCGCCTCCTCGGCCCCGTGACGGGCGCAGCAGGGCTTCGCGGACCCTGGGCGTACGGCCTGACCATCGAAACACGGGGACTGACAAAGCATTTCGGCCGGCAGGTGGCCGTGGACAGCCTGGACCTTGCCGTGCCGCCCGGCGCCGTCTTTGGCTTCCTGGGGCCCAATGGCTCCGGAAAGACAACCACCATCCGGATGCTGCTGGGCCTCGCGGCTGCTTCCGCCGGGACGGTCAGGCTGCTCGGAAAGGAGATGCCGGGCAGCTTCCAGGATGTCCTGCCGCGCGTGGGGGCGCTCGTTGAGGGGCCGGCCTTCTACCCGTTCCTGTCCGGAACGGCGAACCTGCACCGGCTCGATGCCGCGGGCAGGCACGCCGATCCCGCAACGCGAAAGGCAAGGGTGGGCACGGCGCTGGAACGGGTAGGGCTCAGCCACGCCGCCGGCAAGCGTGTCCATGCCTATTCGCTGGGCATGAAACAACGGCTGGGGATCGCCAACGCCCTGCTGTCGCCCCGCGAACTGCTGGTGCTGGATGAGCCCACCAACGGCCTGGACCCTCAGGGCACGCGGGAAGTGCGGAACCTGGTACGGTCCCTGGCAGCAGACGGAACCACCGTTTTCGTCTCCAGCCACCTGCTGGCCGAGGTGGAACAAATCTGCACCCACGCCGCCGTCATGAGTGCGGGCAGGCTCGTTGCCCAGGGTCCCCTTTCGGACCTGCGCCGGTCCGGCAGTTCGCGCATCCGCCTGGTGACCCCGGATCCGGGCCAGGCGTCCACTGTCCTGGCCCGGCTGGGGCTGGCGCCGGAGGAAGGACCGGCCCGTCCGGACGGGCAGGTGCTGACCGCCGACCTTGCCCGCCACGGCCCCGGGGCGGGACACCCTTCCCCGGAGGAGCTGGTGGCCGAGCTGGTGCAGGCGGGCGTCCGGGTCCGCGGCTTTGCGGTGGAACGGGAGAGCCTCGAGGAGCGGTTTGTCGCCTTGACGGGGGAGGGGTTCGATGTTGCCCAGTAGCGTTCCGGAGCAGGACCTGGAAACATCCGCCGGCAGGGCAGCGGCGCCCCCGCGCGGAGCCGGCTGGTCCCTTTTGTGCTCGGAAATGGCGGTATTGTTCCGGCGCCGGCGAACCTGGGCCCTGCTGCTGGCACTGGCCGCTATCCCGGTCCTGATTGCGGTGGCCGTCCGGGTCTCCTCTGCCGTTCCTCCCGGGCGGGGGCCGGCCTTCCTGGACCGCATTACGCAGAACGGGCTGTTCGTGGCGTTCACCGCCATGCTGGTGTCCGTCCCGCTATTCCTGCCGCTCACGGTGGGGGTGGTGGCGGGGGACACCATCGCGGGCGAGGCAAACCTGGGAACGCTCAGGTACCTGCTGGTTGCGCCGACGGGCCGTGTCCGGCTGCTCCTGGTGAAGTACGCAGGAGCGCTGGCCTTTTGCGTGGCTGCGCCGGTCACGGTGGCCCTTGCAGGGGCCGCCATCGGGGCCGCGCTTTTCCCCGTGGGGCCGGTCACCCTGCTGTCAGGGGACGTCATCCAGCCTCCGGAGGCCGCGCTCCGCGTCCTCCTGATCGCCGCATACCTGGCCGTCTCCTTGGCCGGGCTGTCCGCGATTGGGCTGTTCCTGTCCACCCTCACCGTGGTTCCGGTGGGTGCCATGGCCGCCACGGTAGTGCTCTCCGTGGTGTCCCAGGTCCTCGACCAACTGCCACAGCTCGAATGGCTGCACCCGTGGTTGTTCAGCCACTACTGGCTGGGCTTCGGGGACCTGCTCCGCCAGCCCGTCCTGTGGGATTCGTTCGCCAGCAACGCCCTGCTGCAGGCGGGATACGTGGCCGTGTTCGGCGCGCTCGCCTACGGCCGGTTTGTCACTAAGGACGTCCTGAGCTGAACTGCGCGCCTACTAGGCGGCCGGCCTAGTAGCCGTCCGCCTAGTAGCGTGCGGCGTAAGGGTAGAGCTGCATCCCGGCCATGGCGCTGAGCCGGGTCACCCCGATGCCCTCCTGCGGGTTCAGCGCGTGGACCACCTGCCCGTTCCCCAGGTAAATGGCTACATGGTAGAAGTTCGACGGCGAGCCCCACACCAGCAGGTCCCCGCGCCGTGCCTGGGAGAGGGGTACGTGCGTGGAGGCGGAGGCGTACTGCTGTGCGGCCGTGCGCGGAAGGTTCTTTCCGGCGGCCGCGAACGCCGCCTGCACCAGGCCCGAGCAGTCAAAACCGTAGGGGCCGGTTCCGCCCCATTGGTAGTAGTAGGGCGCGCCTACCTTCCCCAGGGCCGCAGAGATGGCTGCCTCATAGGTTCCTCCGCCCAAGGGCGGGGCGGGCGCCGGAGCGGGGACTGGTGCCGGTGCCGGGGCGGGCGCCGGAGCGGGGGCGGGCGCCGGTGCTGGAACCGGTGCCGGAGCCGCGGCAGCAGGCGGGGCGGGCGCAGGGGCTGGGGCAGCTGCGGGCGGGGGAGCCGCGGGAGCGGGGACTGCCGGCGCCGCCGGTGTTGCAGCGGCGGGCCGGTCGCCCGCCGTGGTCCGCTGCTCCCGGGCTGCCGCAGCTGCCGCCGGTTTATCGGCCGCAACCGCCAGCGCCGCCAGCCGGGCCTCTTCCCGTTGCCGGTCCAGGGCGTCCACCCGGGCCGATTCCAGTGCCACGGTGGTGTTCCGCAGCTGGGCCAGCTGGTCCACCAGGACGGTGCGCTGTGCCTTGGCGTCCGCTACGGCCTTGGCGGAGGCTGCGTTGGCTTCGTCCGCCTGGGACTTCCGGATTTCGGCAGTTCGTGCTGCCTCATCCGCGGCCTTGGTGGCCTCCCCGGCTGCCGCGGTGAGGGAACGTGTTGCCTCAGCGGCGGCGTCTGCAGCCTCAAAGGCCCGGCTCCGGCCGGCCGAGAGCGCCTGGAGGGTGGCTGCCTGCTGAAGGGTTTCGCCGCCGCCACTGGCAAACGTGCCCAGCGTGGGGTTCAGGCCGCCGTTACGGTAGAGGTCGCCGGCCAGCTGCCCCACCTGCCGGCGGGTCTTGTCCTGCCGCTCGTGCGCCGTCGCAGCCCTGGCTGAGGCCGCGGCCGCTGTGGAGCTGCGCTGCTGCAGCTCCACCAGGGCTTCGCTGTAGGCGTTGTTGGCCTGCATGGCCGCGGCAAACGCGGCCTGCCGGGACTCTGCCGCGGAGCCAAGGATCTGTTCGATCGCGGCCACCTGGTCCGCGGCAGCGGCCTCGCTGGATTTGGCGGCGGCGATGTCCTCTGCCGAGGGGACTTCCGGCGAGGCCGGCACGGAAAAGGAGGGCCGTTGCGGCGCGGACAGGGCGGCT
Source organism: Arthrobacter sp. AB6 (assembly GCF_031844545.1). Taxonomy (NCBI): domain Bacteria; kingdom Bacillati; phylum Actinomycetota; class Actinomycetes; order Micrococcales; family Micrococcaceae; genus Arthrobacter; species Arthrobacter sp. AB6. The sequence continues at coordinate 156,028 of NZ_JAUZVL010000007.1, read as the reverse complement.
GCGGGCGCTGCGGCAGTCCCCATCATCACGACGGCGGCACACACCACAGCGGACTTGCCAAGGGAAGTGCGCAGTGACTTGCGCAAGGAATTGTCTGAAACCATCTGCGGGAACCTCGAAGCGGTAGGGCTGGAGGTCCTGGTGGAGGCACAACAGTGCCCCTCTGATGCCCGCCAGCAGTCCGAGGTTACGTGACCTCTTGCACTTTGGCAACAAGAGCCACATCAATAACATAAAACACAACAGTGTCATTTGCTGGACCAGCGGAACGGCGTGTCGCCCTGGCTGTACAGGACAGTCCGGCGCGGCCTGGCTAGGCGTGCTGATGGGCCTCGTGTTCGGAATGGCTGGCTGGTTCCAGCTGGAAGGTGCAGTGGTCCGTGTCGAAGTGCGAGCCCAGGCAGGTGATCAGCTTGTCCAGCAGCTGGTCCGCGCCGCGGGCGTTGAGCACCCCGTCCTCCACCACCACATGCGCGGAAAAGACCGGAACACCGGATGTGATGGTCCAGATGTGGATGTCGTGCACGTCCGTGACGCCCTCGACCGACAGGATGTGCTCGCGGATCATTTGTACTTCCACCCCCTTGGGGCTGGCCTCCAGCAGAACATCCACCACGTCGCGGAGCAGCGACCAGGCCCGCGGCAGGATCAGCAGGGCGATCACCACGGACGCGATGGTGTCCGCGGCCTGGAAGCCGGTCACCATGATCACCACGGCGGCAGCTATGACGGCGAAGGAACCCAGCAGGTCACCCAGCACTTCCAGGTAGGCGCCGCGCACGTTGAGGCTCTCCTGGTGGGCGCCGCGCAGGATCAGGAGCGACACCACGTTCGCTGCCGCGCCAAGGACGGCGGCGAACAGCATGATGTTGGTCTGCACTTCCGGCGCCGCACCGATCCGGCGCACCGCTTCGGTGAAGATGACCACGGAGATCACCACCAGGATCAATGCGTTGGCCAGCGCGGCAAGCACCTCTGCGCGCTGGTAGCCATAGGTTCTCTGGTCGCTGGCAGGCCGTCCCGCTATCCACGCGGCCAGCAGGGCAATGGTCACCCCCGCGGCGTCGGAGAGCATATGGCCTGCATCTGCCAGCAGGGACAACGATCCGGAAAGGACGGCGCCCACCACCTGGACCAGGACCACGGTAAGCGTGATCACCAGGACGGCCACCAGCCGTTTCCGGTGCCGGCCGGTCGCGGTGATTCCGTGGGTATGGCTGTGGTCGTGTCCCATGCCTACAAGGCTAGCCCCAGCCGAGCTCGTGCAGCCTGTGGTCATCTATCCCGAAGTGGTGGGCGATTTCGTGCACCACTGTCACCGCAACTTCGTGGATGACGTCCTCACGTGAGGAGCAGATTTCCAGGATGGGTTCGCGGTAGATGGTGATCCTGTCCGGCAGCGAGCCGGCGTCCCACCAGGAATCACGTTCAGTCAGGGGCACGCCCTCGTAAAGCCCCAGCAGGACCGTATCCGGGTCCTCTCCGGGTTTTGGCACGTAGTCGTCCTCGATGAAGACCGCCACGTTGTCCATGGCACCGGCCAGTTTTTCCGGGATGCTGTCCAGGGCGTCCTGGACGGCGGCCTCGAACTCGTCCTCGGGCATGGTGAAGCGAAGGGGCTCGCTGGGGCCTTCAGGAACGGTCGGCAGTCCCGGCGGCAGGCTGGCTGGCATACCTGGATTCTAGCGGGAAGCGGACGGCCCGGCCCCGCGCGCAGCCTTGCTCCTGCGCCGGGTCAGCCCCACGCCAACCAGGCACACCAGTCCGCCAGCCAGGCCCAAGGCGCCGGGAATTTCACCGAGCAGCAGCCAGGAGATCAGGATGGTGGTTCCGGGCACCAGGTACGTGGTGGCGGCCAGCTTCCCCGCATCCACCAGTGAGAGCGCGTAGGCCCAGGTGGTGAAGGCGATCGCTGTTGGAAAGACGCCAAGGTAGGCGAGGCCCCAGGTTGCCTGCGGCGGCGCGGCCTGGACCTCGGCCATGAGCTGGCCGGCAAAGGGCAGGCAGCACGCCGCGCCCACAAGTATCCCGAACCACGTGGCCTGCGCGGCGGGAAACTTCCGCAGCACCGGCTTCTGGATGATGACGCTGACTGCGGCGAGCACGGCGGCAAGGAGGCATAGCAGCACCCCTGCCACGTCCGCCGTCGTGCGTTCCCCTGGCGTGGAAGCCTGGCCGGACCCGAAGGCGATCAACGCCACCCCGGCGAAGGCAACCAGGCTCCCGATGATCAGCCACCGCGGAAAGCCCTCCTTGAGGAAGACGCCGGCCATGATGGCCACAAGGATGGGGTTGACATTGATCAGCAAGGCACTGGTGCCGGCGTCAAGCACGTGCTCTGCGGCGTTCAGCGCCACGTTGTACCCGCCGAACCACATCACTCCGTAGGCGAGGATGGGCCACCATTCCCGTCCCCGCGGCAGCAGCCTGCTCTTCAGCAGTTGGGGGAGGACCAGCAGGGCCAGGACGACGGCGGCAATCGCCAACCGGCCGAGCGTCAGGGGGCCGGGGGAAAAGTGCGGGCCTATCGCCCGGATACCCACAAAGGCCGATGCCCAAAGGACCACTGTCACCACCATGGCGGCCACTCCGAGCGCCTTCACCCGGCTGGCGGCTGCTTGGGGAGGTGCGGAGGCGGTCCGGCTGGCGGGGCTGGTTGAAGGCATGAAGCAAATCTAGCTGCGGGCCGGCAGCACTGGCTGGCGGAAATCAGCCATGTCTGGTCAAGTTCCTGCCAAAAGGCGGGCCTCCGTGCAGCCCCGGGAACAGGCTCCTCGGCTAGGATGCGGTTTATGGTCTCAAACCCGGCTGCACCCCGCGATTCTGCACGCCTTACAAGGAAAGTCATCTGGATCATCCTCGCGCTGGTCGTGGCGGGTTTTGTTGCCTGGTACGCGGTACTGACGCTGGGGAAGTCAGCGGATCCTGCCTCCCAGCCAGGCGGCGCCGAGCAGCTTGTCCGGACAGACAGCCACCGGTTGACCAGCCCGGCGGTGGAGAAGGCGCAGCTGGTGGAGTTCCTTGACTTCGAATGCCCGTCCTGTGGCTCCATTCATCCGGTGGTGGAGGAATTCAAGGCGGAGTTCGGCGACAGGATCACGTTCGTCCACCGGCACTTCCCCTTGTCGGCCCACCCGAACTCGGGGCAGGCGGCCCTGGCTGCCGAGGCCGCGGGCCAGCAGGGGCAGTACCAGCAGATGGCCAACAAGCTGTTCGAAACCCAGTCCCAGTGGGCCGGGAACCAGGCATCCCAGGCCCCGCTGTTCCGCACCTTTGCCGAGCAGTTGGGGCTGGACCTTTCCCGCTTCGATGCCGCCGTCGCCGATCCCAGGACGGAGGAGCGCATCCTTGCCGACGTTGCGGACGGCAAGGCGCTGGGCGTGACTGGAACGCCCACCTTTTTCCTGGACGGCGAAAAGCTCACGCTCACTAGCAAGGCCGATTTCCGGCAGAAGCTCGCGGACGCCGCCAAGTAGGACCGGGTTTCAGCCGGGGCTACCGGGCGTTCGCCCATTCCAGCAGGCGTTCCACCGGCCAGGTGGTGATGATGCGGTCAGCGGGGACCCCGTTCCGTTCGGCACGCTCCGCCCCGTACTGCAGGAAATCCAGCTGGCCCGGTGCATGGGCGTCGCTGTCGATCGAGAACAAGCAGCCGGCATCGAGCGCCAGCTGGATCAGCGCGTCCGGCGGATCCTGCCGTTCCGGGCGGGAGTTGATCTCCACTGCCACGTTGTGTTCGGCGCAGGCGGCGAACACCTCCTTGGCATCGAAATCCGACGGCGGGCGCGTACCCCGGGATCCCTCCACGAGGCGTCCGGTGCAGTGGCCAAGGACATTTGTGTGCGCGTCCTGGATGCCGCCGAGCATCCGCCGGGTCATGGTCCTGCCGTCCGAGCGGAGCTTTGAATGGACACTGGCCACCACAATGTCCAGGCGGTCCAGCAGTTCCGGTTCCTGGTCCAGGTCCCCGGACTCCAGGATGTCCACCTCGATGCCGGCCAGCAGCCGCACAGGGTTGGCAGCCCGGGCAGCTTCGATCGCGGGGTGGGTGCCGTCGTTGATCGCGTCCACCACATCCAGTTGCTGCAGGAGGCGTTCCGCCGAGAGCCCGTTCGCGATGGTGAGGTTGGGGGAGTGGTCCGTCAGTGCAAGGTATTCCCTGCCCAGCACCCCGGCGGCCGCCACCATCAGCTCGATGGGGGAGCCGCCGTCGGACCATTCACTGTGACTGTGCAGGTCGCCCCTCAGGACCTCCCGGATGGTAGCCCCGCCGGAAGCCAGCGGCTGGACGCCCTTCTCGCGGAGGTCGGCGAGGTAATCCGGGACCTCTCCCTCCACTGCCTGCCGGATCACCTGGTACGTCCGGTCGCCGATGCCCTTCATTGACTTCAGCCGGCCGTTCCGTGCACGGGCAGCCAATTCCTCCGGCGGCAGCGGGCTGATGGCAGCCGCCGCCTTGCGGAACGCCTGGACCTTGAAGGTGGCAGCGCGTCCGCGCTCCAGCCAGAAGGCGATCTCATTGAGCGCTGCTACGGCATCCATCCGTCCATCTTGACCCGTCCAGCCTGCCCTGTGGCGGTGTTTTGGCCGATTTTGGATAATTCCTGCCTAGGCCCTATAGTTTTAGAGTCCAGTTCGGAGAAACGCAAAGGACAAAGACGGAAAGCATCGCTTGACGCCTTTTATTTTGTTCCGAACGGGTTCTGGCCCCCATCGTCTAGCGGCCTAGGACACCGCCCTTTCACGGCGGCGGCACGGGTTCGAATCCCGTTGGGGGTACGCAAGGAACTGGTCAGGCAGGCAGAAAATGTCTGGTAGGCTGGAAGCCTTGAAAAAAGCGGTAGAGATACCGCGAAAGCAAGAAACGCAAGGCCCTGTAGCGCAGTTGGTTAGCGCGCCGCCCTGTCACGGCGGAGGTCGCGGGTTCAAGTCCCGTCAGGGTCGCTCTGATTGTTGGAAGCAATTCCGGCTCTCATGGTGACTAGTCACCTAGGCTCTGTAGCTCAGTTGGTAGAGCGTTCGACTGAAAATCGAAAGGTCACCGGATCGACGCCGGTCGGAGCCACCACTGGGAAGCATCAGTTCTTCGGAACTGGTGCTTTTCTGCTTAACGGCTGCCCCTTTACGCTTGCCCCGCTGTTCCAGCCTTGACCTGACGTGCCCCGCCTGTCCGCGGACCTCCCCGCGGCTCCTGCCTTCTGCCGTAACCCTCGGCCAAGGGATAGGGTTGGGAGCAACAGAAGGGGGAGTGCCTGATGGAATACCAGAACCCACAACCCGAGGCGGCCATCCAGGCCCGCGCCGTGCCGGTCCCGGCTTCCGCGCTGGGCCGCACCGTGATCTCCGAAACAGCAGTGGCCAAGGTGGCGGGGATCGCCGCCCGCGCTGTCCCCGGGGTCTATTCCCTGGGGTCCGGACCATCACGCGCACTGGGCGCCATCCGGGACGCCGTCGGCAATTCGGACCATGCTGCCGGAGTGCATGCGGAAGTCGGCGAAACCCAGGTGGCCGTGGACATCAGCCTGGTGGCAAGCTACGGGACCCCCCTCCACTCCCTCGCAGACCAGGTCCGGGCCGCCGTCTACCGTGCGGTGGAGGAACTGGTGGGACTCCAGGTCATCGAGGTCAACGTGGAGGTCACTGACGTCTACGTGCCGCCTCCCGTAAAGGCAACAACGCCCGGCCCCACCGAAAGGGAGGCACTGCTGTGAACCTCACCGTAGCCGGTATGGCCATGGGCGCGTTCGTCGCCTTTATGTCCCTGCAGTTCGGCCTGTGGGGCTTCCTTATATCCCTGCTCTTCATGGCGGTCGGGGCGTTGCTGGGCCGTGCCGCGGAGGGCAAACTGGACCTGCGCGGCGTGCTGGATGCCATCATCGGCCGGCGCTCATCCTCATGAGTTCGCCTGCGCCGGCCGTGCGGGCGCAGGTGCTCAACGGCCATAACCGGATCAGTACGCAGGCGCTGACGAGCCTCGCGAAGGCGGCCGCCGCCCAGGCACTGGGCGTCGACGCCCAGGACGTCAGGGCGGACTGGACTGACGACGACGGCCTGCTGGCACTGTCCCTCGTCGCGCCGATCAGCGCACCGCCACTGCGGGCGGCAGCCCTCGACCCCAACCGGCTGGAGGCTTTCGGAGGCTCCATCTGGGACCGCGGCGTCAGCGCCAAAGCCCACATCCTTACTACCGTGGCAGAGCTAAGCGGCGCACAGCTGAGCCGGGTGGATATCAGGATCAGCGGCGTCAGGATCAGCCATGCGGGGAGGGTCCAGTGAGCCGCACCCGGCAGGGCAGCAGCGCGGAAGCTTCGAGCCCGCAGGCCCGCGTCCGCAGGGCGGATGGGCCTGACATGGACCGCATTTTGCGGCGGGAAACCCATTCATCACGGGCAGTAATGTCGACTGTCGCCGCCGTCGTCGTCATGGTGCTTGCCGCGTACGGCCTCCTGGAAGCGGCCGTGCACGCCATCGGCGAACCTCCGTGGCTCATCGATCCCCAAGCGGCGGCACAGCGCATCGTGGCCCTGCCCGCAGGGATTTCCCCGCTGCTGCTGGGCGCGATCGGTGCCGTGCTGGCGATGGTTGGCCTGCTTTTCTTCCTCAACGGTGTACTGCCCGGACGGCGCGCCCGGCACCTTCTTACGCCCGGCGGACGCGGCGGGGCCGGGCCGGCTGTGGTGGTGGATGATGAGGTCATCGCATCCTCGCTTGCCAGGCGTGCCCGGCTGGCCGCCAACGTCACGCCCGAACAGGTGATGGTGGTGGTCTCCCAGCGGCAGGTGGTGGTGAATGTCCGGCCAACGTCCGGCGTGCCCGTCCGGGAGGAAAACGTGCTCGCCGCTGTCCAGGACGAGCTCAACGAGATGGGGCTCGAGCCCGCACCCGGGGTCCGCATCAACGTGGCGCCCTCCGGGGTGATCGGGGCATGAACAGCACGCCGCGCCTCCTCAACCGGGTCCTGCTCGCTGTCCTGGGCCTCAAGCTGCTGGCAATAGGAGTGCTGTTGATGCTGCTGGCAGCGGTGCCGGCGGTCAGGCCGTGGTGGCATTCCTGGTCCGCGGGCCTTTGGGACGCAGCCAACAGCGCCTTCAACGCCACCCGGTTCCCTGGCCGTTCGGAGAGCTGGCTATGGATTGTGGTGGCCTTGGCCCTGTTGCTGCTGATCGGCCTCATGGTCGCCTGGATCGCGCAGCAGGGCAAGGGCCGCTCCAACCTGCTGGCAGCCGAGTACGATCCCGGCGACGTTCCCGGGGACGTCCGGATCAGCGGGGGAGTGGCGGAGCAAGCCCTAAAGCAGGCCCTCGCCGGCCGGCCGGACCTGGCCGGTGCCACTGTGGTCACCTATGACGTCAAGGGGTCCCCGGCCTTGAAGGTGCGGCTCCTGCCCCGGCAGGGCGTGGCGCCGCACCTGCTCGCCGCCGAGGTGGCCGAGCTGCTCGATTCCCTTGAAGCTGTAGTGGGCAGGAAAATTCCTGTACTCATCCACATCGGCGCCGGGGCGCGGACGCGCTTCGGCAGGGCCGAGCGCGTCCGCTGAACGCCTAGTTCCGGGTGAGGTAGACGGCGCAGTCCACGGGCACCTCATGCATTTCTCCCCATTCCGAGGCAGGCGCCGTGCCGCTGGACAGCTGCACGGAATAGCCCTCAGGGATAGGGGCGGAGGCAAAGCCCATGTTGGACAGGACCAGCACATCTCCGTTGTGGAATCCCAGCAGCCCGCTTTCCGGTGCGTGGACCTCGGCCCATTCAAGGGAACCCTTGCCCAGGCTCCGGGCGGACCGGAACGCCAATGCAGCCCGGTACAGTTCCAGGGTGGACCCCTCCTCGATTTCCTGCTGGTCGACAGCAAGCGGACCGAAGCTTTCGGGCTGCGGAAGCCAGGGCGGAGCCGCTTCGCCCTGGAAGGATCCTGAGAAGCCATAGCCGGGTTGTTCCGCCGCCCAGGGCAGCGGGACCCGGCAACCGTCCCGGCCGGTTTCTGCCCCCTGCGTCCGGAAAAAGGTAGGGTCCTGGCGGGCTTCTGCCGGAAGCGTGGTGTGCTCAGGGAGCCCCAGTTCCTCGCCCTGGTACAGGTAGGCGGAACCCGGCAGCGCCAGCTCCACCATGGTGGCGGCCCGGGCCCGGGCCAGTCCCAGGGCGGCGTCCGGCTGCTCATCGTCCGCCGCGATGCCCTTGGGAAAGGTGGTGGGATCCTTGAGGCCGAAGCGGGTGGAATGGCGGACGGTGTCATGGTTGCTCAGCACCCAGGTACACGGTGCCCCCACGGCTGCGGCGGCCTTCAGGGACGCGTCGATTGCCTCGGACATCCGTTCCGCATCCCACCCGGCCATCAGGAAGTCGAAGTTGAAAGCCTGCTGCATTTCGTCCGGCCGGACGTAAAGGGCCAGCCGCTCCGCTGGTTCCACCCAGGCTTCGGCCACCATCATCCGGTCGCCGCCGTACTCCGACAGGACGCGGTGCCAGTCACGGTAGATCGCATGCACGCCGTCCTGGTCGAAAAAGGGCGACGGCGGATAAACGGGGGAGACGGCGCGGTGCGGTTCCTCCGCATCGGTGTGTGCGCCGGGCGCGTCACCGGGAAGGGACGGTTCCCTGTGCACCTCCACTTTGCCCTCAACCGAGGTGCCTTCAACCATTGCCGCCACCCCGTCCCAGTCGGGCAGGCCGGCCTCCTTGACCATGCCGTGGGCAACGTCCACCCGGAAACCATCCGCTCCGCGGTCCAGCCAGAAGCGGAGTACGGAGCGCATCTCCTCCTGTACTTCCTGGTTGTCCCAGTTCAGGTCCGGTTGCTTCGTGTCGAACAGGTGGAGGTACCACTCGCCGGGGGAGCCGTCCGCTTCCGTGATCCGGGTCCAGGCCGGTCCTCCGAAAATCGATTTCCAGTTGTTTGGTGCCCGGTTGCCGTCGCCGGATCCGGGTACCCCATCCTTCCCGGGGCGGAAGATGTAGCGGTCGCGTTTAGGGGACCCCGGCGGCGCCGCAAGGGCCTCCCGGAACCATGCGTGCTCGTCAGAAGTGTGGTTGGGGACCAGGTCAACAATGACCTTCATGCCACGGCGGTGAGCTTCCTGCAACATCGCATCGAAGTCAGCCAGGGACCCGAACAGGGGGTCAACCTGGCGGTAATCGGCCACGTCATAGCCACCGTCGGCCTGGGGCGACTTGTAGAACGGGGAGAGCCAGATGGCATCCACGCCCAGCCGTTCCAGATAGGGCAAGCGGTCCATGACCCCGGGCAGGTCGCCCATGCCGTCGCCGTTGCCGTCTGCGAAGGACCGGGGATAGATCTGGTAGACGACGGCGTCAGTCCACCATTCACGGGAAGCGTCGGAGGCAGGAACGGCCGGGTTGGACATTTGGTTCCTCTCAGATAACTTTTTGATGTAAACGCTTGCATAACCACGAGCAACCTTACTAGTGTGATGGTCACCACATCAACCTCACCTAGATAACGCACTGCCGACTTACTTGTCACTCAGCGAGGAGCCTCAAGCATGAAAACCCCTAGATTCCTACTTCCGGCTGCGACCGCCGGCGTCCTGGCCCTTTCCCTGACCGCATGCGGTGGCGGGGGCGGCGGCGGGACCACTGGTGGTGGCGGCGGCGGCGATGCCGAAAAAAACCTGGACAGCCGGGGCCCCATTACGTACGTCCAAGGCAAAGACAACAGCAACGTGGTGCGTCCGCTGATCGACAAGTGGAATGCAGCCCACCCGGACGAGAAGGTCACGTTCAAGGAGCAGACCGACCAGGCGGACCAGCAGCATGACGACCTGGTACAGAACTTCCAGGCCAAGAACGCCGATTACGACGTAGCGAGCGTTGACGTCGTATGGACCGCCGAGTTCGCAGCCAAGGGATGGCTGCAGCCCCTCAAGGACAAGATGGCCGTAGAAACCAAGGGGATGCTTGAGCCCACGGTAGAAGCCGGTTCGTACAAGGGCACTCTTTACGCAGCCCCGGTGTCCTCCGATGGCGGCATTCTCTACTACCGCAAGGACCTCGTGCCGGAAGCACCCAAAACATGGGACGAGATGATGGGGATGTGCTCCATCGCAAAGCAGAACAACATGGGCTGCTACTCAGGACAGTTCAAGCAGTATGAAGGCCTTACGGTCAACGCCTCCGAGGCCATCAACTCGGCCGGCGGATCCGTCCTTAATGACCAAGGCAAGCCGAACCTGAACACCCCTGAGGCAGAAAAAGGCCTGAACAACCTGGTTGAAGCCTTCAAGAACGGGAACATCCCGGCCGAGGCCATCACCTACCAGGAAGAGGAAAGCCGCCGGGCCTTCCAGGAAGGCAAGCTGCTCTTCCTCCGCAACTGGCCCTACGTCTACAACCTGGCCACCACTGAGGGTTCCTCCAAGGTGAAGGACGTGCTGGGCATGGCTGCCCTGCCGGGCAAGGACGGCCCCGGTGCCTCCTCCCTCGGCGGCCACAGCGCGGCCATCAGCGTCTACTCGGACCACAAGGCCACTTCCCTGGACTTCGTGAAGTTCCTGATCGAGGAAGAGCAGCAGAAGTTCTTCGCCACGCAGGGCTCGCTGGCTCCGGTCTTCAGCGCACTCTATGAAGACCAGGAACTGGTTGCCAAGCTGCCGTACCTGCCGGTGCTGAAGACCTCCATCGAGAACGCTGTTCCGCGTCCGGTAACCCCGTTCTACCCGGCTGTCACGCAGGCGATCCAGGAAAACGCCTACGCTGCACTGAAGGGTGAGAAGCCTGCCAAGGACGCGCTGTCTGACATGCAGAAGTCCATCGAGTCCGCTGGCGCAGGATCGTAGTTTAGCTATGGCAACCGAATTGGGCCCGACGCCGGTAAAGCCGGCGTCGGGCGCCCCCGATGTACACCACGGTCCCAAGGGCGTAGGCGAAGACAACGCGATCCTCAGCCAAGGCAAATGGGCCTCCTGGCTGTTGGCTCCCACCATCATTGCCCTGGGCATCGTCATTGTTTACCCCATCATCAGCGCAATTGTGATGTCCTTCCAGAAGGACGCGGGCCTGGACCCGGTCACCGGCCTGTTCACGGCCGGGGGCCCGGCAGGTATCCAAAACTACGTCAACTGGCTGGGGCAGCAGTGTGCCGCCCCGGGCGGTGGTACCGTCGCTTGCCCGCCGGGCACCCTAGGCGGCCAGTTCTGGACCGCCACCGGGACCACCTTCCTCTTCACGGTCATCACCGTGGCCTTTGAGACAGTGCTTGGCTTCTGGATGGCCATGATCATGGCGCGGACGTTCAAGGGCCGCGGCCTGGTCCGCGCAGCCGTCCTCGTTCCGTGGGCCATCCCCACCGCCGTCACGGCCCAGCTGTGGCTCTTCATGTTCGACTTCAACGGCATCATCAACAAGCTGTTCAACGTCTCCATTCTGTGGACCGGCAGCGAATGGCCGGCGAAGTGGGCAGTCATCATCGCAGACACCTGGAAAACCACGCCGTTCATGGCGTTGCTGATCCTGGCCGGCCTGCAGATGATTCCGGCGGAGGTTTATGAGGCTGCAAAGGTCGATGGAGCGAGCGCCTGGCAGCGCTTCCGCCTTATCACGCTTCCGCTGGTAAAGCCCGCGCTGATGGTGGCAATCCTGTTCCGTACCCTGGACGCCCTGCGTATGTTCGACCTTCCCTACATCCTGACCGGCGGTGCCAACAACACCACAACGCTGTCCATCCTGGTGATCAACCAGATCAGGCAAGGGTTCAACTCGGCAGCTGCCTTGTCCACCATTACGTTCATCATCATTTTCCTGGTCGCATTCATCTTCGTCCGGTTCCTTGGGGCGAACGTCGTGGAACAAAGCGGAGCCACCGGTAAGGGGAAGAAATGACAACCACAACTGCCTCCACGGCATTGCGGGCGCAGCAGGACAAAGGCCGCAAGGCTGCCCAGACCCGGGAAAAATGGGCGAGCGCCCGTACTTACATCAGCGCCGCCGTGATCCTGATCTGGTGCCTTGCACCGGCTTACTGGATGGTGGTGACGGCGTTCCGCGAGGTCGGCTTCACCTACGACACAACGCCTTGGCCGACGCACGTGACCATGGACAACTTCATCACGGCTTTCGATACTTCCTTTGGCAACAAGTTCGGCCAGGCGCTCATCAACAGCATCTTCATTGGCGTGACCGTCACGGTGATTTCCCTGGTGATCGGCGTCTTCGCCGCCTATGCACTGGCACGCCTGAACTTCCGGTTCAAGTACCTGGTACTGGGATTCATCCTGGGTGCGTCCATGTTCCCGGGCGTTGCCCTGATTACCCCGTTGTTCCAGCTGTTCACCAACATCGGCTGGATGGGCACCTACCAGGCCCTGATCATCCCGAACATCTCCTTCGTCCTGCCGCTTACCGTCTACACCCTGACCTCCTTCTTCCGCGAGATGCCGTGGGAGCTTGAGGAATCAGCCCGTGTTGACGGCTGCACGCAGGGCCAGGCGTTCCGGAAAGTGATCATGCCGCTGGCGGCCCCGGCCATCTTCACCACGGCGATCCTGGCCTTCATCTCCTCCTGGAATGAATTCCTTATCGCCAGCCAGTTGTCGAATGAGGCAACGAAGCCTGTCACGGTTGCCATCGCCAGCTTCGCCGGCGCGCAGCCCAACCAGATCCCCTACACCGCCATCATGGCCGCGGGCACCATTGTCACCATTCCTCTGGTGATCCTGGTGCTTGTCTTCCAGCGCAAGATCGTTGCCGGCCTGACGGCTGGTGCGGTCAAGTGACACGCGACGCTTCCCGCTCCCGGACTCCGGGGGCGGGGGGCAGCCGCCGGCTCCTGAGGTCCGGCGAGGATTTCGACATCATCATCGGGTTCCTCGGCTTCTGGGCACTGGTCCTTCTTGTGGTCACCGTATGGATGGAGGTGACTGCGCAGCCCGCCCTCGGCTGGGCACTGGGCCTGCTGGCAACGCTTTTGGCGCTGTACGGAATGGTGCGGCTGCGGCGGCGGCTGCCGGGCCGGAGGTAGCACGGCTGGATCCGCTGCCGGAGTCTATCCGGCGCGGTAACACTGCGATGCACGACTGTGTTCAAAATACGATTGGCACGGTGGTATCGCTTCAAGCAGGGCTGACACCTGCAGGGAGTACATGAGGGGACGCCGTGGCACGCACAACTGAAAGGTCTCAACGGGGAGGCCACAGCGGTGTCAGCATCGAGGATGTGGCAGCAGCAGCAGGAGTGTCCACTGCCACCGTCTCCCGGGCAGTCCGGGGGCTGCCCCGGGTATCGCCGGCCACCCGGCAGAAGATCCTGGAGGTCGCCGGAAACCTGGGCTACGTTGCCTCCTCCTCTGCGTCCGGCCTGGCCACCGGACGCACCAGGACCATCGGGGTGCTTGCCCCGTTCGTGAGCCGCTGGTTCTTTTCCAAGGCCATCGAGGGCGCGGACCGCGAGCTGCACGCCCGCAACTACAATCTTTCGCTTTTCAACCTTGGCGGACACGGGAGCAACAGGGAGCGGCTTTTCAGCAAGACCATGGTCTATAAGCAGATCGACGCCCTGCTGGTGTTGTGTATGGCGCTGACCCACGAAGAGCTGGACCATCTGCAGAAGATCGACATTCCGCTGGTGGTAGTGGGCGGCCATGTCGAGGAATGCGCCTACATCGGCATTGACGACTATGCCGCGGCATCTGCTGCCGTCCGCCACCTGATCGACTTGGGCCACCGGGATATTGCCCTGCTGCACGGAGACGACGAGACAGACCTGAACTTTGATGTTCCCCGTGTTCGTATCCTTGCGTTCAAGGACGTCATGACGGCGGCCGGCCTCCGTACCCGCCCCGAATGGGATGAATGGGGTGACTTCACGGTCCGCAGCGGCCAGGAAGCCCTGCGCCGTCTTTGGTCCAAGCCGGGGAAAAAGCCGACTGCCATCTTCTGCGCCTCGGACGAGATGGCCATGGGCGTCATTTTTGAAGCCGCCCGCATTGGCGTACGGGTTCCGGAGGAACTTTCCGTGGTGGGCATCGATAACCACGATTTCGCCGACGCCATGGGGCTGACCACCGTCGGCCAGCGGCCCGACGAGCAGGCAGAGCTGGCCACCAAGATGCTGTTGGACGAACTGGACGGGCAGATCGGCTCCGTACGGTCCGCCGTGGCGTCCCATGAACTGATTGTCCGAAGGACCACGGCGCCGCCCCAGTCCTGAACGCCTGGCCTAAGCGGGCCGTCGTCAGGAAGCGCGGGCCAGCTGGCGGATGGGGATCCAGCGGGACGCCAGGCGGCGGTAGGCTGCCGCGGCGCCGGTCATGTCCCCCTCGGCGAGGCACTCAATGCCCAGCCGGATGTCCATGGGCGAATCGTCCGGGTACACCTTGTCGGCAACAGCCCCGTAATCAAGTTCCACCATCGAATTAACGTGGAACAGTTCGAGCCATTCGGTGAGCTGGGCGAGGTCGTCCAGCATGTCCAGGTCCGGCGCGGCCAGGGCCAGGTTCGCCACGGCGTAGCGTGCCCGCTCCAACGCGTCGGTAATGGGCGCCCACACCCGGACGGTGACGATCCGGCCGCCCGCCTCCACCACGTCCTTGTGGTCCGACTCCATGAACAGGGAGAACCAGCTGAAGGGGATCCCCCAGGTGGACGCACGGGTGTGCACCCGGACGGATCCGTCGCGGGCTTTGACCTGGTCTATCCGTTCCTGATGCTTGTCCCGCTGCTCCTCGGGGATCAGCAGTTCGGCCAGCGGACCGTGGATGCCCTCCATCAGGGCGTTGGCCGCCAGTCCGGCCCGCAGCACCAGCTGGCTGGGGCAGTACAGCAGCACCGGCTCCGCGTCAGCACCGTCGTCGGATGCTTCGCCGGCAGTTCCGCCGGATGACGCCGGGGCAGTGGTGACACGGACCAGGTCCGTTCGTCCCGTGGGGAAGGGATCACCGCCGGAGCGCGTGATGCGCCCCAGCGAGGCCAGGAGTTCGGCGTTTTCGACGGCGGCGCGGGAGGCCGAGCGCGCCCCCTCCGCCTGGATTGCCTGGCGCTGCTCCTCCGGGAAGGCTTCCAGCGGCTCGTAGACGCGCAGGGTGGACGAGAAAGGCAGGCCGGCCTGTCCCCGGTAGAGGTTTCCGGTCATCTCGGCCTCCTATTGTGGGTCCAGGATGCTGACATTAGTCCGCCAGTTCCACCAGCACGGGGGCGTGGTCCGAGGCGCCCTTGCCCTTGCGCTCCTCGCGGTCGATCGAAGCGCCGGTCACGCGCGCCGCCAGGGCCGGGCTGGCCAGTACGAAGTCGATCCGCATCCCCTCTTTTTTGGGAAAGCGCAGCTGGGTGTAATCCCAGTACGTGTAGACGCCCGGGCCCGGGGTGTACGGGCGCGCCACGTCGGTGAAGCCTGCCGACTCGAAGGCATGGAAGGCAGCACGCTCGGGTGGGCTGACGTGGGTGTACCGGTTGTTGACGAAGAGGTCGATGTCCCAGACGTCCTCGTCGAACGGGGCGATGTTCCAATCGCCCATCAGCGCCACCTGGGCTTCGGGGTTCTGCGTGACCAGTTCCTGGGCGTGCGTCTTCAGGCTCTCCAGCCATTTGAGCTTGTACGGCATGTGTTCGTCGTCCAGGGAACGGCCGTTGGGGACATAGAGGCTCCAGATGCGGATACCGGCGCAGGTGGCAGCCATGGCACGGGCTTCCTGCACGGGGTCCTTGCCGGCCTTGCCGAACGAGGGCTGGTCCAGGAAGGTGCGCTCCACGTCGTCCAGCCCCACGCGGGAAGCGATGGCCACCCCGTTCCACTGGCTGACGCCGAAGTGGGCAACCTCGTAGCCCATCCGCTCAAAGAGTTCCCACGGGAAGTTGTCGTCCTTGCACTTCGTCTCCTGGATGGCCAGGACATCGCAGTCGCTGCGCTGAAGCCAGGCTTCGACGCGGTCGGCGCGGGCACGGAGGGAGTTCACGTTCCAGGTAGCAATCTTCACAGTTCCTAACCTACCTTGAGCGCCGGAAATGCGGCGGGGGCGGGCTCCGAAACGGGGCACAACGGCGCGGACACGCCCAGCCGTTAGCCCGGTTCCGCGGAACAGGGCATCAATGTGCGGCACGACGGCGGCGTCCGCCACAGTGCCACATTGCCGGGGCAGCGCGTATGGAACTTAGTAGGAAGTCCGAGTATATTCGCAACCAGGAATGACTTGGATCACATGCGAAGGAGCCTGCAGCCATGGTCCGCGAACTGTCCCATTTTGTCGGCGGCCACCATGCTGCCGGACTGTCAGGCCGATTTGGCGACGTCTTTGATCCGTGTACCGGCGAGGTCCAGGCCCGGATGCCGCTCGCCGGCCGGGACGAGGTGCAGAACGCAATAGCCGTTGCCGAGAAGGCGCAGGTGGAGTGGGCGGCCATGAACCCCCAGCGGCGCGGCAGGATCATGCTGCGGTTCGTGGACCTGGTCAACCGGGACATCGATGGGCTCGCCCGGCTGCTCTCCTCAGAGCATGGGAAGACCCTCGCCGATTCCAAAGGCGACATCCAGCGCGGCCTCGAGGTGGTGGAGTTCGCTGCCGGCGCGCCGCACCTGCTCAAGGGCGAGTTCTCCAGCGACGCGGGCCAGGGGATTGACATCCACTCACTGCGCCAGCCCCTTGGCGTGGTGGCGGGCATCACGCCGTTCAATTTTCCCGCCATGATTCCGCTGTGGAAGTCAGGCCCCGCCCTGGCGGCCGGCAACGCGTTCATCCTGAAACCCTCCGAACGCGATCCCTCGGTGCCCCTCCGCCTGGCTGAGTTGTACACCGAGGCGGGCGTTCCGGACGGGGTGTTCAATGTGGTGAACGGAGACAAGGAAGCAGTGGACGCGCTGCTTGAGGACCACCGGGTCAAAGCCGTCGGGTTCGTGGGCTCCACCCCGGTGGCCCGGTACATCTACGCCACGGCGGCGGCTAACGGAAAGCGGGCGCAGTGCTTCGGCGGCGCCAAGAACCACATGGTGGTCATGCCTGATGCGGACCTGGACCAGGCGGCCGACGCCCTCATCGGCGCGGGATACGGGTCAGCCGGAGAGCGCTGCATGGCTGTTTCGGTGGCCGTGCCGGTAGGGGAGGAGACGGCCAACCGGCTAGTGGCCAGGCTCCAGGAACGGGTCGCGGCGCTTAAGGTGGGCCCAAGTTTGGACAAGGAAACGGACTTTGGCCCGGTAGTCACGGCTGCCGCCAAGGAACGCATCGAGGGCTACATTAAGGCCGGGGTGGATGAGGGCGCCACGCTCCTGGCCGACGGCCGGGGCTTCAGCGTGCGGGGACACGAAGGCGGCTTCTGGATAGGGCCTACCCTTTTCGACCACGTCAGCAAGGACATGGCCATCTACCGCAATGAGATCTTCGGTCCCGTCCTCAGCGTTGTCAGGGCGGCTGATTACGACGAAGCCCTGCGGCTGTGCACTGAAAACGAGTTCGGCAACGGCGTGGCGATCTTCACCCGCGATGGTGACGCCGCCAGGGATTTCGCCACCCGGGTGGACGTGGGCATGGTGGGCATCAACGTTCCCATCCCCGTGCCCATCGCGTACTACACGTTCGGCGGCTGGAAGGCGTCAGGATTTGGCGACCTCAATCAACACGGCGCGGACGCGTTCCGCTTCTATACCAAGACCAAGACGGTGACCACGCGGTGGCCCTCAGGAATACGGCACGGAGCCAACTTCGTGATGCCGGAAGGAAGCTGATGACTGCCAACATGGCAAATAACGCAGTGAACGGCGCGGGGAGCCCCTCTGGAGCTGCAGGCAGCAACGCGGAGGTGCTGTTCGAGCGCCGAGGCCGGCTGGGGGTGGTGACCCTCAACCGGCCCAAGGCGGTGAATGCGCTCACGGCGGGGATGGTTGGCGCGCTCTTGGAGCAGCTCACCCTGTGGGCGGACGACGACGGCGTTGCCACGGTCCTGGTGCAGGGCGCCGGCAGCCGTGGCCTCTGTGCCGGCGGCGACATTGTGGCGATCTACGAAGACATGCTGGCGGGCGGTGACAGGACGGCGCATTTCTGGGAGACGGAGTATCAGGTCAATTCCCTCATTGCCCGGTATCCCAAGCCCTACGTGGCATTGATGGACGGGCTGGTGCTGGGCGGGGGTGTTGGAATTTCCGCCCACGGGTCCGTCCGGGTGGTCACCGAACGCACCCGGACGGGGATGCCCGAAACAACCATCGGCTTTGCCCCCGACGTGGGCGGGACCTTCCTCCTGTCCCGCGCCCCCGGGGAAACCGGAACCCATGCCGCACTGACGGGCGCGCACCTGACCGCGGCGGACGCCCTGTTCCTTGGCCTGGCCAGCCACTTTGTCCCGTCCGAAAAGCTGCCTGCCCTGGTGGCGGCGCTGGACGACGAAACGGCGGACGCCGCCGTCGAGCGTTACCGGGAGGAGGCCCCGCCCTCCGTGCTGGCGGGGCAGCGGGACTGGATCGACAGCTGCTACGCCTCGGACGACGCCGAGGAGATTGTCCGGCGGCTTAGGGCACACGGCGGCGTTGAAGCCGCTGCCGCAGCCGATACCATCGAGGCGAAGTCGCCCACGTCGGTCAAGGTCACGCTGGCCTCCCTGCGCAGGGTCAAGGGCCGGACACTGGATGAGGCCCTGGTCCAGGAATACCGCGTGGGCCTCCGGTTCCTGTCTGCGCCGGACTTCCGTGAGGGCATCCGGGCGCAGGTGGTGGACAAGGACCGGAACCCCCGCTGGAAACCACCCACCCTGGCCGAGGTGGAACCGGGCCTGGTGGACCGCTTTTTTGAGCCGCTGGGGAACAGGGAATTGGACCTCAACGGCGTGGACCTGCAGCTAAAGGAGCCTGACCATGCCTGAAAAGTACACTGTCGCGTTCCTGGGCCTCGGCCATATGGGCGGGCCCATGGCCGTGAACCTGGTCAGGGCCGGCTACCCCGTGACCGGCTTCGACGTGGTGCCGGCAGCCCTTGACGCCGCCAAAGCCGCCGGCGTCCCCACTGCGGCGAGCGCGGAGGAAGCGGTATCCGGCGCGGATGTGGTCCTCACGATGTTCCCCGGCGGCCGGCATGTCTTGGATGCCTACCGCGGGAACGCCGGACAACGGGGGCTGCTGGCGGCGGCGAAGCCCGGAACCATGTTCCTGGACTGCTCCACCATCAACGTCGATGAGGCCCGCGAAGCAGCAGCCCTCGCTGTGGGCGCAGGCCACCGGTCAGTTGACGCTCCGGTCTCGGGCGGGGTGGTGGGCGCGGAAGCCGGCACCCTGACGTTCATGGTTGGCGGGGAGGCCGAAGGCTTCGAATACGTCCGTCCGCTGCTGGAGATCATGGGCAAGCGCGCGGTGCACTGCGGGGCGCACGGCGCGGGCCAGGCTGCCAAAATCTGCAACAACCTGATCCTCGGTGTTTCCATGATCGCCGTCAGCGAGGCCTTCGTCCTCGGGGAGAAGCTCGGACTGAGCCATCAGGCGCTGTTCGATGTGGCGTCCGCGGCGTCCGGGCAGTGCTGGGCGCTCACCACCAACTGCCCGGTCCCCGGCCCCGTTCCCTCGAGCCCTGCCAACCGCGACTACCAGCCCGGTTTTGCCGGAGCCCTCATGGCAAAGGACCTCAACCTCGCCCTCAACGCGCTGAAAAGCACCGGGGTGGCGGCGCGGATGGGCCCGCTCGCAGCAGAAATCTACGATACGTTTGCCGCGGGGGAGGGCGCCGGCCGGGACTTCTCGGGCATCATCACGGACATCCGCAACAAGTCCGCGGGGCCGGACGGCGCGGAACCAGACAACTCAAGAACCAGTGCACCACAGGACGCGTCAGGTGGTGCACCACCAGGCGCATCACGCAGAGCAGCGCAGGACGACGGGAGCCCGGAATGACGGAATACACGAACATCCTCGTGGAACAGCGGGGCCGCGTAGGCCTTGTGACGCTGAACCGGCCGCAGGCGCTTAATGCCCTCAACAAGGCCACCATGGAGGAACTCGTGTCCGCCGTGAGGATCATGGACGCCGATCCGGGCGTGGGAGCCGTGGTCATCACGGGTTCCGGCAAGGCCTTTGCCGCCGGGGCGGACATCAAGGAGATGGCGGCCCAGGGCTACATCGATATGTATGCAGCCGACTGGTTCCGCGGCTGGGAGGATTTCACCAGGCTCCGCATTCCCACCATTGCCGCCGTCTCCGGATTCGCACTGGGCGGCGGCTGCGAGCTGGCCATGATGTGCGATCTCATCATCGCCGGGGATAACGCCAAGTTCGGCCAGCCGGAAATCAACCTGGGCGTCCTGCCGGGCATGGGCGGTTCGCAGCGGCTGACCCGCGCGGTGGGCAAGGCCAAGGCAATGGACCTGATCCTTACCGGGCGGTTCATTGGAGCGGAGGAGGCTGACCGCTGCGGCCTGGTGTCCCGGGTGGTGCCTGCCGAGGATGTTGTGGAGGAGGCCCTCAAGGCCGCAGAAGTGATCGCGTCGAAGTCCAAGCCCGCGGCCATGGTGGCGAAGGAAGCCGTAAACGCCGCCTTCGAGACCGGGCTGGCCCAGGGTGTCCTGTTCGAGCGCAGGCTGTTCCATTCCCTCTTCGCCACCGAGGACCAGAAGGAAGGCATGGCGGCATTCAGCGAGAAGCGCCAGCCGGAGTTCAGGCACCGGTAAGGATGCGTCCCAGCTTGTTTACAGGTACGTAAGGTAGACAAGGCAGGGCAACCTTGAACCGGATGGGGGAGTTGTATGTGGGCAACGTTGGCGGACACGGGCGGCTCGACAGATAACCTCACCGGCCTGGTAGGTGTGGCAGCCCGCGCCATAGAGCAGCTTGGCGAGTGGGGCGTAGGTGCTTTTACCCTTGCGGAAACTGTGGTGCCGCCCATCCCCAGTGAGGTGATCCTGCCCCTGGCCGGCTACCTTGCCAAGCAGGGGTCCCTGAACCTGGTGCTGGTGTTCGTGGCAAGCACGCTTGGGGCCTACCTCGGTGCCCTGTTCCTCTACTGGCTTGGCGCCAGGCTGGGCCTGGAGCGTTCCATCCGGGGGTTGTCCAGGCTTCCGTTGGTGGACCGGGAGGATTTTGAACACGCGGCAGGATGGTTCCGCCGCCACGGCAGGTCATCGATCTTTTTCGGCAGGCTGCTCCCCGGCATCCGCAGCCTGATCTCGCTCCCGGCAGGGGCATCCCGCATGCCCATGGGCACCTTCAGCCTGTTCACCCTGGCCGGCAGCGGCCTGTGGAACGGAGCACTGATTGGCCTGGGATACCTCCTGGGCACCCAGTACCAGCTCATCGAGCAGTACTCCAAATTCCTGAACTACGCGGTCTACGCTGCCCTGGGGATTGCCGTGGCCGCCCTCGTGGTCCGGCGGTTCAAGCGGGAGAAATACCGCCGCTGACCCGGACTTCCCCTGGGCCCGCACAGTCTTCAATCCTCAAAATCGCCGGCGTTACGGCGGAAGTCGCGGAGGATCCGGATCAGGTGCTCCACGTCGCCGGGATCAAACCCGGGTGCGCTGAACACTTCGGTATTGAGGGCCGCCGTCGAACGCTTGGCCAGGGTGCGTCCCTCGGTGGTGAGTCCGATCAGCGTGGTCCGGCCGTCCGTGGGGTGCGGGAAGCGGGCCACCAGGCCGGCGCGTTCAAGCCTGTCCACTGCATTGGTGACTGACGTGGGATGGACCTGCAACAGGGCGCTCGCCTTGTTCATGGGAAGCGAACCCTTCCTGGTGAAACTCAGCAGCGCCAGGAGTTCATACCGGGCAAACGTGAGGCCGAAGGGTTTGAGGATGGACTCGATCCTGGCCAGCAGGATCTGCTGGGTGCGCATAATGGCCGTTATGGCCGCCATTGGAGCGGCCACATCCCCCCAGCCGTGTTCTTCCCAGTTCCGCTGGGCTTCGGCAATGGGATCGCGGGGCAGCGGCGCAGCCATGGATGCCTTTCCTCGTGGTGACGTGGCTCACTTTTCCTAGCCTTGTGAATATACTAGGACATCCAACGGTTACGTGAGCGGAAGGGACTTATGCCCGTGCAGCAAGTGCAGCCAGTGCAGCCGCAAGGTGCCGCCGATGCACTGCCTTTTCCTGACGCGGACCTGATGTACGTGGCGGACCTCCTGCCCCACCACGAACGCGAGCGGTACCTCAGTGTCCGCGAATTCCTGCAGGCACGGGTGCGCCAACAGTCCATCCAGTATTGGAACCGTGAAGAGTTCCCCTTCGGCCTGCTGGCGGAGCTGGGCAGGCATGGCCTTGGCGCGCTTCAGGTGGACGGCAGTTCGGTTCTCTTCAAGGGGCTCATGTACGTGGAAATGGCCCGGGCGGATGTGTCCCTCTCGGCCCTGGCCGGGATCCACAACGAACTGATCGTGGGCACCCTCAACGAGTTGGGATCCCAGGAGCAGAAGCACCGCTGGCTGCCGGGACTGGAAGCCTTTACCAGCCTGGGGGCCTTTGCCCTGACGGAACCCGCCCATGGTTCCGACATTTCCGGAGGGCTGGAGACGTCCGCCAGGCTGGACGGAGATGAGTGGATCCTCAACGGCGCCAAGCGCTGGATCGGTGCCGGCACCATCGCCGACTTTGCCCTGGTGTGGGCGCGGGACATGGCTGACCAGCAGGTCAAGGCCTTCATTGTAGAGACGGACCGGCCCGGCTATGCAGCCACCAAGATCTGCAACAAGATAGGCCTGCGGATCATGCAGAACGCAGACATCACCCTGCGCGACGTCCGCATCCCGGCTGCCAACCTGCTGCCCGGGGCCACCGGCTTCGCCAAGGCGAACGACCTTCTCCGGGACTCCCGCGCGTGGGTGGGCTGGCAGGCCGCCGGAATCCAGCTTGCCGCGTTCGACGTTGCGCGGGCCTACTCGCTGAGCCGCCGGCAGTTCGGCCGGGAACTGGCGCGGTTCCAGCTGGTCCAGCAACAGCTCGCGGACATCCTGGGCAATGCCACCGCCTCGCTGGCACTCATGGTGCAGCTGGCCCGCGTCCAGGAGGAGGGGAAGCTGGAGATGGCGCAGGCTGCCATGGCGAAGGCCACCACCACCAGGCTTGCCCGGGCATCAGTGGCCATGGGGCGGTCCTTGCTGGGCGGCAACGGAATCAGCGCCGATTATGAGATGGGCAAGCTCTTCGGTGACGCTGAAATCCTCTACACCTACGAGGGCAGCTACGAGATCAATTCCCTCATTGTGGGGCGTGCCGTCACCGGGAAGTCGGCCTTCGTCTAGCGGGGCCCTCCTGTTTGGCGGGGCCGGGTACTAGAGGTTCCTGTCGGCGTAGACCAGCAGTGCGGCACGAACAAACGCCGCCCCCGCATCACCCCCGTAATTGGCGGCGAACCTGGCATCGGCCACATACATTTCCGCCAGTCCGGTCACGTACCCCTTGAGGTCCCCGCCTTGCTCGGCTGCGGGTGTCCCGGGAATTGCTGACAGCCAATCGACATGCCGCCTGGCCAAGTCCTGCGCCTCAGCTCCATCCGGGGCGGCCCCTGAACCTGCCGCGGCGATCCAGTCGCTGCCGAGCCTTTCAGCAGCGGACTTCCACTCCTGTTTCCTTGCTGCATCCATGTCCCGCCACCAGGCGTCGCTCTTTGCGTAGGCATCCTTGCCCCAGCGCTCTTCCACCTCGTCCTTGTACTGTGTGTGGTCGAAACCGTCGAACATCTTTTCCGCCGCCACCTCGCCTCCTCCTTTCATTGTTTCGATTGTTTGCCGGACGGACGCCATCTGCCGCGCAAGCCGGTCCTGTTCCTGGCCCAGCCACTCCAGGTGGTGGCTGAGCGCCTCGACCGCGTCTGTCTGCCGGCGGAACACCTCGGCAATGGCCGGCAGGCCCAGCCCAAGCTCCCGCAGGAGGAGGATCCGCTGCAGCTGCAAGAGGGCGGCGGCATCGTAGTACCGGTAGCCGTTGCTGCCCACGCGGCTGGGCTTTAGCAGCCCAATGTCGTCGTAATGGCGCAGCGTACGGCTGGTGGTTCCGGCCATCCTGGCGATGTCCTGGATGGCCCAGTCCGGGCCGGCCCTACCTTCCGCTGCATCCATGCTTCGAGCGTAGGGGTTGACGCTGCGTCAAGGTCAAGCAGGTTTTTCGGGAAAACCATGGCCGCGCGGCCGGTGACGTGCTGACCGGTTCCGGGCCTGCGCCACAAGCCTTCTGAACGCGAAAATGAAGACTGCCTCGATGGCCAGCATCAGTCCCACGAGAAGCCATTGCCCGCGGGCAGCGAAAAAGATGCATCCCGTCAGGGCCAGGATGGTCCCCAGCGCGAGGGTGTAGACGGCAAATCCGATGGCGACGCGTGCGCTGCGCACGCCGGTACGGAAACCGAAGCCGAGGGGTTCCCCGCCGGGGCGCCCGGGAACGCGGTCGGGCGCCGCCGGTCCCAGCCTGTCGAACTCATCCCAGGGATCCTGGCCCTGGTCCTGTCCCATCACCCTCCAATTGTCCCAAAACCCAATCGGCACCGGGGGAGTAGCGACGGAGCTGGGAGCAAAACAGCGGCCCCTCCAGCATGATGCTGAAGGGGCCGCTGCCTGGTACGGGGTTCCCCCGGCAGAGCCGGAGGTCACCTAAGCCTTAGAGCGGGCGGATGTTCTCTGCCTGCGGGCCCTTGGGGCCCTGCGTCACATCGAATTCAACCTTCTGGTTCTCATCGAGTGAACGGTATCCGCTGCTGGCGATTGCCGAGTAGTGGGCGAAAACGTCAGCGGACCCGTCATCGGGGGCAATGAAGCCAAAACCCTTTTCGGCGTTGAACCATTTAACTGTGCCTGTTGCCATGGCTGCATTCCTTCGTGTGACTCTGATTCTCTCCCCGGGCAATAGGCCCGAAGTGCGCGGAGAACGTCCCCCGCAGTCCCCAACGTACGGGGCGGAAGCCGCGCTTGCAAGGGTTGGGCAACATTTGGCGAGGTCAGCGCATCCCTTCGCGCCGGATGGCGGTGGCAATTGCGGCCGCCCTGGTGTCCACCCCGAGCTTCGCGTAGATGTGGGCCAGGTGCGTTTTCACCGTGGCTTCCGAGATAAAAAGGCGCCTGCCGAGTTCGCGGTTGCTCAGCCCCTCAGTGAGGAGGCTCAGCAGTTCGGCCTCCCGCGGGGTGAGGATTTCCTCCGGATTCCGCAGTTGCTGGAACAGCCGCGACGCCACGGGCGGGCTCATGACGCTCTTGCCCTGCACCGCGCCGCGGATAGCGGCGAAGATTTCCTCCGGAGCTGCATCCTTCAGGAGGTATCCCATGGCGCCGGCATCGACTGCGCGCACAATATCCGCGTCGGAGTCGTATGTGGTGAAGACGAGGATCGCCTGGCCGCTGTTGCGCTGGCGGATCTTCCTGATGGCCTCAATCCCGTCCATTCCGGAGCCCATGGCGAGGTCCATGACCACCACGGCAGGGGAGTGCTCCCGCACCCGCTCCACCGCTTCTTCCCCGGATGCCGCCTCTCCGACGACCTCCAGGTCGGGCTGCGTCCCCAGGAGCGCCCGCAGCCCGCTCCTCACCACCAGGTGGTCGTCCACCAGCAGGACGGTGATCGTGCTCATGCCTGCACCCCCGCAGTGCCGGGAGTGCCCCGCCCCGCGGAGGGCAAAGGCAACTGGGCGGCCACGATGGTTCCTTCGCCGGCTGCGCTTTGCACCGAAAAAACGCCACCCAGTTGCTCCACCCGTTGCCGCATGGCCCGCAGCCCATAACCGCCGGCGTCCGACGGCGGGGCCGCCGCCGCCGGGTCGAAGCCTGCGCCGTCGTCGTAAATATCCAGGGTGACCGCCTCCGGAAGGAAGCCGAGGGTCACGGCTACTCCGGCCGCGGAGGCGTGCAGCCGGATGTTGGAGGCGGCGCTCTGCATTACCCGCAGCAGCGCATGGCGGACCTCCGGGGGCACAGGACGGGGCTCCCCGGTGACCAGGAGCCTGGCCGCCGGGACATATTGCCTGGCCGCGAGGAGGAGGGCCTCAGGCAGCGGACAGCCGTCCAGGCCCGGGGAGGCGAGCTCGTGCACCAGGCTGCGGGTTTCGGACAGATTGCCCCGCAGCAGCACCGTGGCCTCGCGGAGACCTGTCCGCGCCGCGTCACTTGGCCAGGCCCGCCCGGCGGCCTCGAGCAGGAGCAGGCTGCTGGCCAGCCCTTGGGTGACGGTGTCGTGGATCTCCCGGGAGACCCGTTCCCGCTCGGCAATGGTGCCCGCGCGCCGCTCGCTGGCTGCCAGTTGTTCCTGGGCCACGGAAACCTCGGCGTGCAGGCGGCGCTGCTCCTCAGCATCCTGCTGGATCCGGTCATAGATGAGCGTCAGCATGGCGCCCACGGCCAGCGGGCCAAGGAGCATGGCCAGGTCCGTGCCGGCGCTCATCCGGAACAGGCCGGCAGCGGTGGCAGCGGCGGTGATACCAGCCGCGGCGTACGCTGCGGCGCCGGCCAGGGCGCTGCGGCTGAGGAAGAAGAGCGCAAACGAGCACCAGGCAAAACTCGGCGCAGCGACCACCAGGACTGCCCAGACTGCCACCAGGGCGAACATCCATGGAGCCCCGGGACGCCCGCGCCGGGCCAGCACGGCCACGACGGCGTACAACAGGCAGGCGACGGCGGCCAGTCCGAGGACCAGCAGGTTGTCGGCTGGGCTGTGGCGCATGACGTACCGGACTAAGGAAGCCACCAGGAGCACCGCAAAGCCCAGGTGCACCGCCGTGTCGATGCTGCCCAAGCCGGTGCGGGCTGCAGGCAGGCGAGGTCCGCTGCCACCGGCGGCAGCTGTGACCGGCGCAGTGCCGGGGACTGGGGTAGGCATGGGATGTCCCGTTCTGGGTGGTAGGCAACGCTGCCTTCCATGCTATTGCCCCCGCCCTTGCTGGTCCCTCAGCCTTTTGGCTGATACGGCTGGCCTTGTGGTGGAGCAGGGAGCAGACGAAGGCCCGATGCCCTGTGCGGCTGCCCCCGGAAGGATTGATGCGTACCCATCCTGCCCGTCCAAGGAGACACCGTGAAGAAGTCACACCAAGCATTTGCCGCCGCAGCCGCCGGCGCACTCGTCCTTACCGCTGGCGCAACCGCGGCAGCCAATGCCGGGACCGGCCCGGCACCCGCGGCCGTCCCCGCCGCCGACATCCAGCCTGTGCCCGACAACGTGGTGCAGCAGAACCGCATTTCGGTGGGCGCCTCGGCCAAGGCTGTCCAGGCGGCGCTGGCGAAGTGCCAGGCGGACAAGCTGCCGTTCGTGACGGTGGCGGTGGTGGACCGCTTCGGGACCGTGCAGGCACTCCTGCGCGGCGACAATGCGGCAGAACACACCATTGAGGCCGCCCGGGAGAAGGCGTATACGGCGGCAGCCTTCGGTATCCCCACCAGCGAGCTCGCCAAGCGGATCAATGGAACGGGCCCCAGCATCGCGGACCTTCCGGGCACGCTGTTCCTGGCCGGCGGCGTCCCGCTGAAGGTTAACGGTGCTTCGGTCGCCGGCATCGGCGTCGGCGGTGCTCCGGATGGTGCCCTGGATGAAGCCTGTGCCGCAGCCGGCGCTGATGCCATCGCTGCTGCCGGCCAGTAGGCTGGGCCGCGCGGGATGATGCCGGTTCTAAGGTCCGGGGCGCTTGTCCTGGTGCTTTCCCTACCCCTGTTCCTAACGGCGTGCCAGGCGGGGCCGAAGGAGGCCCGGCCGCCGCAGGCTGCTCCGCCGTCGTCCGCTGAAAGCACGAAAGGGGGGCCTCCTGCTACGGCGCCCGAGGCGTCATCCCCGCCGGCCCTGTCCGCCGGGGAACAGGCGCAACTCGACCAGGACCTCGTCGCTGCCGCCAAGGCCAACAACGTCCCGTTGGTCAGGGAGCTGATTAGCCGCGGGGGGAACGTCAACGCCAGGGACGCCCTCCAGGACTCGGCCTTCCTGTACGCGGGGGCCGAAGGATTCAACGAGGTGCTCGGGTTGACGCTGGCGGCCGGAGCCGACGTGGACAGCACCAACCGCTACGGCGGCACCGCCCTGATCCCGGCCAGCGAGCACGGCCATGTGGAAACAGTCCGGATCCTGATCGGCGCCGGCGTGCCTGTCAACCACGTCAACAACCTGGGCTGGACCGCCATGCAGGAGGCCATCCTGCTGAACAACGGCGGTCCCCGCCAGCAGGAGGTGGTTCGGCTGCTCCTGGAAGCCGGCGCCGACCCGGAAATCCGCGATCCCGAGGGCCGGACCGCCTTCCAGAACGCGGAACGCCTGGGCTTCGCGGAGATTGCGGCCCTGATCCGGAAATAAATTCAACGCGGGGTCAGATTCGGCCCGATAATCCGACCGGCAAGGGCCTAAAGTGACCCCGCGTTGCTGTTAGGAGGCCTCGAGCACGCTGACGTAGTTGGCGATGCCCACGCCGCCCATGTTCTGGACGGCAGCCCGGCGGGGGGCGGGAAGCTGCATGTCACCCGCAGTCCCCGCGAGCTGCATGGCGGCGATGACGTGCTGGGAGACTCCGGTTGCGCCCACGGGGTGGCCCTTCGCCTTGAGGCCGCCAGAGACGTTGACGGGCAGCTTGCCGTCCTTGTACACCCAGCCTTCTTCGATGGCGCGGGCGCCCTGGCCGGGCTCGGTCAAGCCCATGGCCTCGTACATCAGCAGTTCTGCGATAGTGAAGCAGTCGTGCACCTCCGCGAAGTCCAGGTCTGCCAGCCCGACGCCGGCCATCGCCAGCGCGCGCTGCCACGAGGCGCGGGTGGCCTCGAAGGCCACGGGGTCACGGCGGGCCGCGGGGAAGAAATCGTTCGCGTGGCCGAAGCCTGCGAGCCGCACGGGCGCAGTGGCACCGCCGGTTGGGGAGGTTGACAGCACGACGGCGGCGGCGCCGTCGGACACGGGGGAGCAGTCCGTGCGGCGCAGGGGATCGGCCACCATGGGGTTCTTGTCCGAGACGGTGCGGCAGAAGTCCTCGCCGAGGTCCTTGCGGAGCTGGGCGTAGGGATTGTCCACGCCGTTGCGGTGGTTCTTGGCGGCGATACTGCCCAGGACGTAGCCCAGGTTCGCGTCGCCGTACCGCTTCCCGTAGTGCTTGGCCACCTCGGCAAAGAGCCCGGTGAATCCAGTGGTGGACGCCTTGCCGGCCATGTCATAATCGGCGCCCAGCAGGCCCGCCCCCACAACCTCGGCGCCCGCATGGGTCATCTTTTCCGCGCCGATCACCAGCACCGTCTTCGCCGTTCCTGCCAGCAGCGCCTTGGTGCCCTGCTGGAAGGCAGCGGAACCAGAGGCGCAGGCGTTCTCCACGCGCGTGGCGGCGACGTTCGCCAGGTCGGGGGAGACCTGCAGCGCCAGCGACGACGGGAACGCCAGCGGCATCATGCCGGAGTTGAACTGCCCGAGGTAGATCTCGTCGATCTGGCCGGGCTCGATGCCGGCATTGCTGATGGCCTCGCTGGACACCTGGACGATCAGGGATTCCAGGGTCTCGTCCGTCAGCTTGCCGAAGCGGCTGTGGCCCCAGCCCGTGAGCAGGACATCCTTGCCGAACTGTTCCTTGAGGCTCATGCTGAGGCTCCTTCCAGGGCTGCTTCTTCCAGCGCGACAGCGAACTCCGCTTCCGTCCTGTCGCGGATCTCCTCCACGGTGACCCCTGGCGCGAGGCGGGTCAGCGTGAGCTGCCGACCGCCTCCTGGTGCCTGCTTGTTCTTCACAAGGTCAAACACTGCGAGGTCGCTGATGATCCGGTCCACGCAGCTCAGGCCGGTGAGCGGCAGGGTGCATTCGGTGACGATCTTGGCGGCGCCGTCCTTGGCGTTGTGTTCGGTTAGCACCACCACGCGGGGTGTGCCGGCGACGAGGTCCATGGCCCCGCCCATGCCCTTGACCATCTTGCCGGGGATCGTCCAGTTGGCAAGGTCGCCGCTGCCGGAAACCTGCATGGCGCCGAGGATGGCGACCTTCACGTGGCCGCCACGGATCATGCCGAAGGACGTGGCTGAGTCAAAGATGCTTCCGCCCGGCAGTACGGTGACGGTCTGCTTGCCGGCGTTGATGAGGTCGGCGTCCTCCTCGCCCTCGTAGGGGAACGGGCCCATGCCCAGCAGGCCGTTTTCGCTCTGCAGCACAACCCGCACGCCTGCGGGCAGGTTGTTGGCCACCAGCGTGGGGATGCCGATGCCCAGGTTGACGTAGTCGCCGTCGTTCAGTTCTTCGGCTGCGATGGCAGCCATTTCATCCCTGGTCCAAGCCATGGTTTTCTCCTTCACATCTCACTGCACAGTTGTCATTGTTTGGGCGGCCCGCGCAGGCCCGGTGGCCGGGCTACTTGGGTATCACCGGCGGAACGTATTCGAAGGTCATCCCCAGAAGCCAGGCGAGCAGTAGAACCACGGGCAGGTGGAACAGGAACTGTTGGAAGGTGAAGCCCACCAGGTCCCGGGCACGCAACCCCAGCACGGCCAGGAGGGGCAGCATGAAGAAGGGATTGATGAGGTTGGGCAGCGCCTCGGCCATGTTGTAGATCTGCACAGTCCAGCCGAGGTTCATGTTCACGTCAGTGGCGGACTGCATCACATACGGCGCCTCAACCAGCCACTTTCCGCCGCCGGACGGAACGAACATGCCGAGGAAGGCGGTGTAGATGGCAATGACGATTGCGAAGGCGCCGTTGCCACCGATGCTGGTGAAGAAGTGGGCCAGGTGCTCGGAAACGGTGAGGCCGCCTGCGCCGGCGGCTTTCGTCAGGATGGCGGCCATCGCGGCGTAGAGCGGGAACTGCACCAGGATGCCTGCGGTGGCGGGGACCGCCTTGGTGACTGCCTGGAGGAACTTGCGCGGGGTGCCGTGCAGCACCAGCCCAAGCATCAGGAAGACCAGCAGATACCCGTTGAGGGAGCTGACTACGGTGAGGAGCGGCAGCGTGAGCAGCTGGGAAACCAGCCAGCCCAGCGTCAGGACTCCGGCGATAACGGGGAGGATCCGGCTGTACTCCAGCCACTCACCCGGGCGCGACTTCTCAGCCGGAGCCTCGGGCTGGTCATCCAGGTCAACGCCCAGGTCGGCGGCCGTCCTGATGGCCCCGCCGGTGGGGGCGGAGAAATGGGCAATGACCGTCGTCAGGAGCATCAGGATCACCAGCGTCAGCAGTGACTGCCACGTGAAAATGGTGGTGCCGAAGTCGAGGACGCCGGTGATTTCCAGCAGGGCCGGAGGAAGGGAGGCCTTGGTTGCCTGCAGCTGCGCCGCCGAGGAAGAGAGCCCGAGTGCCCACACGGCACCGAGCCCCATGAAGGCGGCCGCGCCCAGGGCCCGGTAGTCCACGGCGAGGTCTGTGCGTCGGGCGATGGCCCGGGCCAGGAGTCCGCCGAAGATGAGGCTCAGGCCCCAGTTGATGAACGACACGGACATGGCCATGACGGCGACAAAGCTCACCGCCGTGCGGGACGACCCGGGAATTTGCGCCAGGCGTTCGATCAGCCGGGCAACGGGCGGCGACGTGGCCACGACGTAGCCCGTCAGCACCACCATGGCCATCTGCAGGGTGAAGGCCGTCAAATCCCAGAATCCGTTACCGAACGAATCCACCACGGCCTTGGGCGGAGCCCCGATGGCAAGCGCTGCGGCGGCCACGAGGACCACCCCGGCCAGGGCAAAAATATAGGCGTCCGGGAACCACTTCTGGGTCCATCCGGCCAGGCTTTCCGCCATCCGGGCAAGGCCCTTCTGGCGGACGTCCTGGTCTTGAAGCTGCACTGAATTCATAACTGGTCTTGTTCTCCGTTGAGTGGGATGCGGCGCGTCAGGCGGGCTCAGGCAGAAACGACGCCGGCGCGCGGCCGGACAGTCCGCTGCTCGATGTCCTTCACCCGTGCCGTGGCCTGGACCAGCTGCTGGACGAAGACGCCGGGGGTGACGATATGGTTCGGGTCGAGTGCCCCGGGCGCCACGATCACTTCCGCTTCGGCGATGGTGAGGTGTCCCGCCGTGGCAACCACCGGGTTGAAGTTCCGGGCGGTGTAGCGGTAGGTGAGATTACCGTCGGTGTCCGCGGTGTGGGCGTGGACAAGTGCGACGTCGGCCCGGATGGCGCGCTCCTGGACGTACGTTTCGCCGTCGAACACCTCGTGCGGCTTGCCTTCGGCAACCAGGGTTCCCACTCCGGTCCGGGTGTAGAAGGCAGGGATGCCGGCGCCCCCTGCCCGCAGGCGTTCGGCCAGGGTTCCCTGCGGCGTGAACTCAACCTCGAGGCGTCCGGCGAGGTACTGCTCCGCAAAGAGCTTGTTTTCGCCCACATAGCTTGCGATGACCTTGCGGACCTGGCCCGCCTCGATCAGGATGCCCAGGCCCTTGCCGTCCACCCCCATGTTGTTCGAGACCACCGTCAGGTCCTTCACCCCGGAATCGCGGACCGCTTCAATCAGGTCTGCGGGTATGCCGCTGAGGCCAAATCCGCCCACAGCCAGGGTTATGCCGTCCCGCAGGCCCCCTTCCAGTGCGGCGGCGGCAGTTGGCTGGAGTTTGGTCATGGCGTCTCCTCGTTGAGTGTCCGGCAAGTCATCCACTTTGTGGACAAAAGGTCTGAAAAGGGACAGTACGGGGAGTTTTAGGGGGTGTCAAGAAGTATAGAAGCCGTGCAAATTGGCTTGTTTTATAGTGTGGACGGTACTGTAATCGGTATCCATATTATGGACACTTAGGAGAGTGACATGAGCCAATTGCCTGTGCAGGGAGCCCAGGTGGTAAGCCGCATCGCCGGATTGCTGCGGCTGGTCGGGCGCAGCGCGGAGGGGATGGCCCTGGCCGCACTGGTGCGGGAATCAGGCCTCACCCGGCCCACGGTCCACAGGCTTCTCTCCTCCCTTGCTTCCGAGGGGCTGCTGGACCACGATGCCGGAAGCGGCAACTGGGTTTTAGGGCCCGAGATCCTCCTGATGGGATCAGTGGCGTCGGCCCGGTTTCCGCTTGAGGACATCGCCAGGCCGAGCCTTCGCCGGCTTGCCGAAGCCACCGGCGAGAGTGCGTTCTTCTCAATACGGCGTGGTTCCGAAACGGTGTGCCTGCTGCGTGAGGAAGGCAGCTTTCCGGTCCGGTCCTTCGTGCTGCACGAGGGCGTGCGGTTCCCCCTCGGTGTGGCCTCCGCGGGCACGGCAATCATGGCCTTCCTGCCCGGGGCCGAGCAGGAGGAGCTGTTCAGCCACTGGGTGGAACACGCCGGCGATTTCGCCGCCGCACACACGGAGGCACTGGTCCGGGCCAACCTTGCCCGGACCCGGCTGGCGGGCTACTCGGTGAATCCCGGGCTGGTCCTGGAAGGCAGCTGGGGCATGGGCGCGGCGGTGTTCGACCCGTCCGGCCGGCCGGCCTGGGCCCTCTCACTCACCGGAATCGAGCCACGCTTCAAGCCGGACCGGCAGGAAGAACTGGGCAGCCTGCTGATGGCGGAGGCCCACCGGATCACGCAGCAGTTGGGCGGCGAGAAGGCCCGCCTGCCCCGCTGAGCCACTGCTGCTTTGCAGGGCAAAGCACGACGGCGCGCCGTCCCTCGGCGGGTCGGCGCGCCGTCATGCTTCCCCTGACGTGGGTGATGCCACGGGAGCCGCTACAGCCCCGCCCGCGGCTCCTCCGGGCCCTCGCTCTTCCACCAGGTGTCAAAAATGGTCACGGGGACCGTGCGCTTGTGCCGGGTGCGCAGGTACTTCTGTTCGATCGACTCGGCGACGGACTCGGGAACATCCCGGCCTTCGAGGTAGTCGTCGATCTGGTCGTAGCTCAGGCCCAGCTCGTCCTCATCGGTGCGGCCCGGTTTGTCGTCCAGCAGGTCCGCGGTGGGCACTTTTTCCCAGACACGGGCCGGGGCGCCGAGCTCGGCCAGCAGGGCCCGGTTCTGCCGCTTGTTCAGGCCGAACAGCGGGAGGATGTCCGCCCCGCCGTCGCCGTACTTGGTGAAGAAGCCCGTTACGGACTCGGCGCCGTGGTCCGTGCCAATTACCAGGTAATTGTGTTCTCCCGCCAGGGCGTACTGGGCAATCATGCGGGTCCGCGCCTTGGTATTGCCCTTGTGGAAGTCGGAAATTTCCGTTCCAACGGTTTTTTCGAACTCATCCTCGAAACCGTCAACCGCCGCGGAGATGTTAAACGTCCACTCCGTCTTGGGCTTGATGAAGTCGAGGGCAGCCCGGGCGTCTTCCTCGTCATGCTGGACACCGTAGGGCAGACGCACTGCCACAAAGTCGGCTGCCACCCCTTCAGCCTCAAGCTCCTCGACTGCGAGCTGGGCCAGCCTTCCCGCCAGGGAAGAGTCCAGCCCGCCGGAAATGCCCAGGACAAAGCCCTTGGTATGGGTGGCCTTCAGGTAGTCCTTCAGGAATGTGACGCGCTTGCGCACCTCCCCGGCAGGATCGATCCGGGGCTGTACGCCCATTTCCCTGATGATGCTGGCCTGGAGTTCGCGCATGTGCACCAGCCTAGCCAGCAGTGTCAACAACGCTCAAGCATCCACACCGGGCCGCCCCCACTAAACTGGAGTCCATGACTTCCCCCAGTGACGCTGCAGTGGATACTGCAGCCGCCCGCGCCCGACTGCTGGAACTGATCAAGGAACTCGCCGTGGTCCGCGGCAAGGTGATCCTCTCCAGCGGAGCCGAGGCTGACTACTACATCGACCTGCGCCGCATCACGCTGCACCACGAGGCCTCCAAGCTGGTGGGCCAGGTGATGCTGGCGCTTGCGGACGACGCCGGAATCGATTTTGAGTGCGCCGGCGGACTCACCATGGGCGCGGACCCGGTGGGCACCGCGGTCATGCACGCGGCAGTGGATGCCGGACGGACCGTCGACGCATTTGTGGTCCGCAAGGCGCAGAAGTCCTATGGCATGGGCCGCCAGGTGGAGGGCCCGTCTGTTGAAGGACGGAAAGTCCTGGTCCTGGAGGACACGTCCACTACCGGCGGCTCGGCCCTGACCGCCGTGGAGGGCGTCCGGAAGGCAGGCGGCAACGTAGTGGCTGTGGCCGTCATTGTGGACCGCGATACGGGCGCCAAGGAAAAGATCGAAGCGGAAACGGGTGTGCCTTACCTGTTCGCCTTCGGCAAGGATGAGCTGGGGCTTTCCTAGTCCTTCGCGGTCCATTCGCCATCGCGGGCCGGCCTTGGGCCGCCCGCGGTGGCCGGTGGCGGTGTGGACCGGGCCGTGGGGCTGCTCTATCATTTGCGGTAACCCTCTATCCCGTACGGAGAACGTGCACATGCTCCCCCCTGAACAGCCTTTGAGCACCACCGATCAGGTCCAGAACCTGATCCTGGAAAGTGCCGACTTCGAGGACTTCCTCAACGAGCTTGCCCGCTTTTCCGCGCACCAGATGGCCGGCGGCGGCGACGACGCGCTCTGCGGCATCACGCTGCTCCGGGACCGCAAGGCTGCCACCATCGGCTGGAGCAGCGATTCGGCCCGGGAAGTGGACCAGATCCAGTATTCGCTCTCGCAGGGACCGTGCCTCACTGCTGCCCAAGAGGAGCGCGAGGTCCACGTTCCGGACCTGTTCGAGGAGAACCGCTGGGGTCCGGACTACGCAACAGCCGTGGCTTCCCACGGCCTGCGGTCCGTGCTGTCCCTGCCTTTCAACCTGCAGGGGGAAGCAAAAGCGGCCCTGAACCTGTATTCCGACGCCCCGCGCAAGTTCGATGAGCGTGCGACTGCCAGGGCCCGTGAATTCACCCGGGAGATCTCCCAGGCGCTGCGGCTGGCCGTACGGTTCTCGCTCCACACCGACAGCGCGGCAAACCTCCGGGCCACCTTGGAATCCCGCACCATCATCGATATCGCCATCGGCATTGTGATGGCTCAGAACAGGTGCAGCCAGGAGGCTGCAGTCGCCATCCTGACAGAGGCGTCCAGCAACACGAACACCAAGCTGAGGGACATCGCCAAGTCCCTGGTTGATTCGGTGGGCGGTGTTGGCACCCGGACCCACTTCCAGGAACCGGGGAAGGTCGAGGCGGACCAGAGCGCTTAGTAGGCTCCCTTCCTTGTTACTGGCGGGTTGTGCAGGGGCTTGGGGGGAGGTTACGCTTACGGAGGTTGAGCCGTCGGCCATAGACACCTCTTTTGGAGTACCTATGGACCGCGCCTTAAATGCCTTTGTTAACCTCGACGTTCCCGCCGATGTTGTCCGGATCGATGTCCGGGGAAGCCTCAACCAGGTCTCCAGGCCCGAACTCGCCCACATTATCCGGCGGATCAGGCGGATGGGCATCCGCTCCCATGTCC
This sequence comes from Arthrobacter sp. AB6, assembly GCF_031844545.1. Lineage (NCBI taxonomy): Bacteria > Bacillati > Actinomycetota > Actinomycetes > Micrococcales > Micrococcaceae > Arthrobacter > Arthrobacter sp. AB6. The sequence continues at coordinate 119,912 of NZ_JAUZVL010000007.1, read as the reverse complement.
GTATTGACCTTTCCGGGGCTGTACTCGTGGAGTCGACCGCCCTCGCCGGCCTGCGGAGCGACCTGAATGCCATCGACACCGGTACGCTGCCCGGAATCTATGGCGGCGGCGTTTCCCTGGAGTTCTCCCGCGGCACAGGGGAGCGGGCCGCGGGCCACGACCTAGATGGACCTGGGCTTGCACTCATCGACGGGCTAGCCGACGGCTGCGGGGACGCCGGGGACCTTGCCGAGGGTTTTGCGCTGGTGCCCGCCGGCCGCCTCGATGAGTTGTGCGGCCAGCCGCTGGCAGAGTATTCGGACGCGGAACTGCTGGCCGCGAGCGACTCCATCTTTGCCCTGCTGGACAGCCCGAAAGCGTTCCCGGGCTCGGACCTGCTGGGCCGCTACAACGACATCGGAGACGAGCTGCGGCGGCGCCAGCATGAGGCCGGCGCACCTCTTCCCGCCTCGGAGGGGCAGGCGGCCAGCTGAGCGTTGCCGCTGGCCGGGCGTCACTCAATGGTTACCGCAGCCTTCTTGCGGCGGTAAGTTCAGGTGTGCCTACGGTAGAGGCGTGCCGTATGAGGGGGAGGTAAGTCCGCAGGACCGGCCCGAGGTCCAAGGGGCCCGGCTGCTGGCGGAAGGTGCTGCCCTCAAGCAGTTCTCCCGGCGCGGGTTCCTGTCGGGAGCCGGCGCGTCGGGACTGCTGGCCGCGGACATGCTGCTGACCCGCCAGGTGCAGTCACAGCGGCGGATCAATCGGATCCTGCCCGTTGATGACGGCTTCGCCGATGTCTACTACCCCGATGCCAGTTGGTTCCTGTTTCCCGGCTACAAGACGAGCTGGGAGGAAGCCCAGTGGATCCTCAACTCCCTCCGCGGGGCGCTGAACAAGCGCGCCCGGCTTTCCGCCGTCGGGTATTCAAACCAGGGCCTGGACATTGACGAGATCGTGATTGCGGTCATCGAACATGTACGGGCGCAGAAGCTCACCAAGCTGTTCTTCTACGGCCATAGCTTCGGCGGGATGGTGGCTACCCAAGTGGCCGCGCGCCTGCTGGAGATCCACGGCGTGGAGGTGCAGTTCATCGTTCTCGATTCCAGCCCCTACAGTAAGCATGACGTCCTGGACCAGAGCTGGTTCGACGGCGTGGTGTTCCTTTATGAGCGCGGGTTCCGGTTCCCGTCCACCCTCCGCGGCGGTTACGAGCTGGGGGAACGGGTCATCCACAAGGACGAACGGAGCTGGCGCCAAATCCTTGACCAGACCCTGGAGCAGCTGTCGCCAATCGCCCCGTCCAGCGTGCTCATCCAGTCCGAGTCCGCGTACATCTACCACTTCGAGGGCAGCAGGTTCGCGGACAAACTGGGCGGCGCCAAGATGGCCTACATCGGCAACCCCGGCGACCGCACTGTCCGCTACCAGACGGCGGCGGAGGCCTGGGCCGTAGCCTACAAGGCGAACATGGTGTCGAGCTCCCTTCAAACCGAAGGCGCCAGGCCGGCGCATGCGAGCCCGGGCTGGAACCCCAACGTCTACCGGCCGGTCCTGGAGGAACTGCTGGATGAGCACTTCCCGCTGCCCCGCGGCGGCTCCCGGGTGACGGTGTTCTAGATCTGGTTCTTCAGGTCAGCCACGGAGTTCAGGACCTGGTTCGGCCGGAAGGGAAACGCTGCGATGTCGTCCTTTTGGGTGATGCCGCTGAGGACCAGGACGGTGTGAAGGCCCGCCTCCATGCCGGCAATGATGTCCGTGTCCATCCGGTCCCCGATCATGGCGGTGGTTTCGGAATGGGCGTCGATCTGGTTCATCGCCGAGCGGAACATCATGGGGTTCGGCTTGCCCACGATGTACGGCTCACGGCCGGTGGCCTTGGTGATCAGGGCGGCGATTGCTCCGGTGGCAGGCATGGGGCCGTCTTTGGAAGGGCCGGTGGCATCCGGGTTGGTGGCGATGAAGCGGGCGCCCGCGAGGATCAGGCGGATGGCCATGGTGATGGCTTCAAAAGAGTATGTGCGCGTCTCGCCGAGCACCACGAAGTCAGGGTTCTGGTCGGTGAGGATGAAACCTGCCTCGTGCAGCGCGGTCGTCAGTCCTGCCTCGCCGATGGTGTACGCGCGGTTTCCGGAATCCGAGCCCCGCACCTGGTCCTTGAGGAACTGCGCGGTGGCCAGGGCGGAGGTCCAGATGTTCTCTTCGGGGATTTCCAGGCCGGAGGAGCGCAGGCGCGCAGCAAGGTCCCGCGGCGTGAAGATGGAGTTATTGGTCAGCACCAGGAAGCGCTTGGAGGTATCCACCCAGCGCTGGATGAGCTCAGCGGCGCCGGGGATCGGCTGGTTCTCATGGACCAGCACGCCGTCCATGTCCGTCAGCCAGCATTCAATCTCCTGGCCGCTGCGGTATACCGCCGGTGATCCCTTGACCTTGTCCTCGTCTGCCATGCCTACCTCCGCCTGTGATGACTGTGATGAAAAGCCCGAAAGGTCCAGTCTAGTGTTGAGGGGTGAACCAAACGCCCGGCATGACGTCCCACCCCCAGCAGCCCGAACCTGAGGAGGCTGCCCCTGAAAAGCCGGAGGTCGGCGTCGGGCCCTGGGAGGGTGAACTGCCCGAAGGCGACCACTGGGACCCCGATCTCCTCGCCGACGGCGACCGCCGCAACGTGCTTGACAAGTACCGCTACTGGAAGCACGAGGCGATTGTGGCGGAGCTGGACTCCAGGCGCCACAACTTCCACGTCGCCATCGAGAACTGGCAGCACGACCTCAACATCGGCACCGTGGTGCGCACTGCCAACGCGTTCCTCGCCAAGGAAGTGCATATCATCGGACGACGGCGGTGGAACCGGCGGGGCGCCATGGTCACCGACCGCTACCAGCATGTCCGGCACCACCCAACTGTGGCGGACTTCGTGGCCTGGGCACAGGGAGAGGGGCTGGCGATCATCGGGATCGACATTTTCCCGGACTCGGTGCCGCTGGAGACCTATGAACTGCCCAGGGACTGCGTGCTGGTGTTCGGACAGGAGGGACCCGGGCTGACGCCGGAGGTCCATGAGGCTGCCGTGGCCACCCTGTCCATCGAGCAGTTCGGCTCCACCCGGTCCATCAACGCAGCGTCCGCCGCGGCCATCGCCATGCACGCCTGGGTGCGCCGGCACGTGTTCAACCAGCACGTGTAGCGGACGCCGAGCCTGCGGGGCCAGGGGGAGGGGCGGGCGTAACCCAGAGCACAGGCTGGACGGAAATGACTAGGATGGTGCTAGCCGTAAGCGGTACTCCAGGGTTACCAGCCCACAGACGAACCTCAGCATAGGAGTCAGCATGCCCATTGCAACCCCAGAGATCTACTCCGAGATGATCGACCGCGCAAAGGCGGGCGGCTTCGCATTCCCGGCCGTGAACGTGACGTCCTCGCAGACGTTGAACGCCGCTCTCCGCGGCTTCGCCGAGGCTGAGTCCGACGGCATCGTCCAGGTCTCCACCGGCGGCGCAGCGTACTGGTCCGGCGCGTCCACCAAGGACATGGTTGCCGGTTCGCTGGGCTTCGCGGCCTTCGCCCGCGAAGTGGCGAAGAGCTACAACGTCAACATCGCGCTGCACACCGACCACTGCCCGAAGGACAAGCTGGACGGTTTTGTCCTGCCCCTGCTTGCGGCGTCCGAGGCTGAGGTCAAGGCCGGCCGCAACCCGCTGTTCAACTCCCACATGTGGGACGGCTCCGCCGAGACCCTGCAGGAGAACCTGCGCATCGCCCGTGAACTGCTGGAGCGCACCGCTGCCGCCAAGATGATCCTCGAGGTGGAGATCGGCACCGTGGGCGGCGAAGAGGACGGGGTTGAGAACGAGATCAACGAGAAGCTCTACACCACCGTCGAAGACGCCCTGGCCACCGTCGAGGCGCTGGGCGCCGGCGAGAACGGCCGCTACATCACCGCACTGACGTTCGGCAACGTCCACGGCGTCTACAAGCCCGGCGGCGTCAAGCTGCGCCCGGAGATCCTCAAGGACATCCAGGCCCAGGTGGGCGCCAGGATCGGCAAGGACAGCCCGTTCGACCTCGTCTTCCACGGCGGTTCCGGCTCCTCGGACCAGGAAATCGCCGACGCCGTCTCCTACGGCACCATCAAGATGAACATCGACACCGACACCCAGTACGCCTACACGCGTCCCGTGGCGGACCACATGTTCAAGAACTACGACGGCGTCCTGAAGGTGGACGGCGAAGTGGGCAACAAGAAGACCTACGATCCCCGCGTCTGGGGCGCAGCCGCCGAAGCCGGACTGGCAGCCCGCGTTGTGGAAGCCACCAAGCAGCTCGGCTCCGCCGGAAAGACCTTCTAGGAATGTCCGACGAGTTCCGCAGGAACCTGATGGGCCCGGAGCCCACGCTCCTGCCCGCCGAGACAGAGGTTTACGAGCAGCTGGAAGCGGGCCGGGAAGCACTGGACCTCGTGGAGAAGCACCCCACATCTTCGCTGCTGTGGGCCGTGCTTGCCGAAGAGGCATGGGCAGAGGGACGCACCATCGATTCCTACGCCTACTCGCGGGTCGGATACCACCGCGGCCTGGACTCGCTGCGCCGCAACGGCTGGCGCGGTGTGGGTCCGATCCCGTGGGAGCACGAGCCCAACCGCGGCTTCCTGCGGGCGCTGTACTCGCTCGGCCGCGCCTCGGCTGCGATTGGCGAAGCGGAAGAGCCGGCACGGATCGAGAAGTTCCTCAATGATTCCGACCCTGCGGCCAAGGCAGCCATCGAAGCTTCCTAGCAACAGCAACGCGGGGTCACTTAACGCCCTTTCCGGGACTCGGAGACGGCGTTTAGTGACCCCGCGTTGGTTTAACGAACGACGGCGGGCGGTCACCTTTTTCGCCAAAGGTGACCGCCCGCCGTCGTAAGCGGTGATTCTGGTGGTATGGGCCCACGTCCCCAGGGTTCCCTGGCCGAGCTTGCGAGGTTAGGGGGCGGATGGGGACTTCTGCAGCCCTGTCCGCGCCATCGCGTCCGCATAGGCGACCCGCATGTCCTCGAGGTATTCCTCCTGGCGGGCAGGCGAACCGGCGAAGGCACGGCCGCTGAGGGAGCGCACCTTGTACGTCTTCAGGCCACGGCGCCAGAGCAGCGGGACTTCGGTCTTCAGGAGCAGGTTGGCCAGGCGGTTGGCTTCAGTGCCGTGGGCAACGATGACCGAGGCGCGGGGAACCACCGCCAGGAACTTGAGCAGCGGCTTGAGGCCTGCCGAGATCTGGTCCGGGGTGAATTTGCCGTTTGCCTCGCCGGGGATGTGCCAGGGGTGGACATTCCACGGCATCACGAACTCGGGACGCAGGCCCAGCTTCCACTGGATACCCAGCATCCGGGTGGCGGCGTCGTCGTCCCCGGGTGTGATGAAGCCTGACTTGTCTGCCTCCCCGATGTTCGAGTACAGGCTGATGATGCGGCACTCGTCCACATCGTGCATGGGATCGACGTAGGGCACCATAGTGCCGGGCTTGGCGTCCTGCAGGGAATCGCACAGTTCGTTAACGGCAGCAACGTTGGGTTCGTAGCGGCGGCTCAGGAGTTGCTCATGGAAGGATTCGGGTGCCAGGGCTGTCATGAAGTGCTTGATCTCCTGCGGGGATTGATGGTGCTTCCGCCGGTGGAAATGGGCGCACGGCGGCATGGCTCATCAACGGCGGTTATTTGGGGTGGGCCGATTCCTGGTCGGCCTTTGCCAGTTTAGCAAGCCCCGCCAAACGAAACGCCGGTCGCCCGGACCCAAAACGCATGGACAGGTCGCCGGAGCCCCTGGGGACGGCTTCAGGCGCGTATCTTTCAGAACGTAATAACTGCCTGCAGGATCCAGTCACGTCCATTGACAGGATTAATCCAGCTTGGTTGGCTTTTGTCACAGCCCGTGATGGGGACATGGCGGGCTGGTCGCACCCAATTGCACCGGAAGAGGTACAGCACCGTGAGAAATACCCTGGCAACCTTCAGGACCCTGGCAGTATCGGGGGCCCTGGCCCTTGCAGCAATAGCTGCGCCCGCACCCGCGCTCGCCGTCGGCGAAGGCCCCAACTATGACGGCAACGGCCAGATCACCACATCGAAGCTTGCCACCTATGACCAGATGGTCTCGTTCCTCAAAGACCAGGACGCCCGCCAGTCGGCCATGGAGCTTGAAGTCATCGGCCAAACGGTGAAGGGCCGGGACATCCACCTGGTCAAGTACATTTCAGACCCGGCCAAGCCCACCATCCTCTACCTGACGCAGCAGCACGGCAACGAGCAGCTCACCACCGAAGGTGCGCTGGAATTCGTCAAGCACCTTGGCACCGGCAAATCGCAGGATGTCCTGGACGGCGTGAACATCCTCATCGTGCCCATGCTTAATGCGGACGGCGCCATGGGCGATGTGAACTTCCCGCTGGACGACTACCTGGCCAAGGGCGACCGGAACATGACCCGCTACAACGCGGAGGAGGTTGACCTCAACCGGGACCACGTGGCCAAGGTCCAGCCTGAGACCCAGGCGCTGCACAACAACGTGATGCGCAAGTACAACGTGGACTACATGATCGACCTGCACCACCAGGGCACCCGCAGCCAGCGGGACGGTGAACTGGTGTCGGGGTCCATCCTGTACCCCACCACCCCCAACGCTGATCCGGCCGTGGTGGAAAAGTCCAAGCAGCTGGGCGCCGTGGTGTTCCACAACGTTGACTCCACGGGCTGGGGCCACCTGGGCAAGTACTTGGGCGGCAGCGCCGAAACCATCAGCCGCAATGGCATCGCAGTGGAATACGGCATCGCAACGCTCCTGTTCGAGATGCGCGGCATGTCCGACCACTACCTGGACGGCTACGCCCTGGGGCTCCGGAGCAACGGCTACCTGATCAAGCAGACGGTGACCACGCTGACCGCCACCGCCGCTGCCATTGCTGACGGTTCAATTGCCGACGCCGACACCTCCTTCTGGGACAGCCTCGCCACCCAGACCTCCCGCCCGGGAGAGGAAGCCGACGACGAGTAGCAGCCCGCGCTGACAGTGCGCCGCGGTCCTCCCTGCGGGAGCCCTTTACCCTGCAGGAAGGACCGCGGCGGCCAACGAGTGGACAAAGTCCCTCATCGGCTAAACTTGGGTGGTAAGAGCCCCGGAACTCTTGCGTCGTTGCGCCGCCCCGCGGACCAGCGAAGGCCGGTACGTTCGGGGCATTCTCATGAACGGCGCTGCGCAGGACCGCCACTTGGTGGCTACCCGGGCAGCCCGAACGAATGGGGGAGGATCCCATGCCAGCAATTGTGATCGTAGGAGCCCAGTGGGGCGACGAAGGAAAAGGCAAGGCCACCGATCTCCTGGGCGGCCGTGTTGATTACGTCGTCAAGCCAAACGGCGGCAACAACGCCGGGCACACCGTCGTCGTAGGCGGTGAAAAGTACGAACTCAAGCTGTTGCCGGCAGGCATTCTCAGCCCCAACGCTGTCCCCATTATCGGTAACGGCTGCGTGGTCAACCTCGAGGCCCTTTTCCAGGAAATTGACGGCCTGCAGGCCCGCGGTGCGGACACCTCCAAGCTCCGCGTCTCGGCCAACGCCCACCTGGTGGCCCCGTACCACCAGGTGCTGGATAAGGTCACGGAACGTTTCCTCGGCAGCCGCGCCATTGGCACAACAGGCCGCGGCATTGGCCCGGCCTACATGGACAAGGTGGCCCGCCTGGGCATCCGCGTGCAGGACGTCTTCGACGAGTCCATCCTCCGCCAGAAGGTGGAAGGGTCGCTGCGCCAGAAGAATGAGCTCCTGGTCAAGGTTTACAACCGCCGCGGCGTGGTGGTGGACGAGATCGTGGAGTACTTCCTGTCCTTCGCCGAGCGGCTCCGCCCGCTGGTCATCGACAGCACCCTGGTCCTGAACTCGGCTTTGGACGAGGGCAAGGTAGTCCTGATGGAAGGCGGCCAGGCGACCTTCCTGGACGTGGACCACGGGACGTACCCGTTCGTGACCTCCTCCAACCCCACGGCAGGAGGCGCCTCCGTTGGTTCGGGCATCGGGCCCACCCGCATCTCGCGCTCCATCGGCATCATCAAGGCGTACACCACCCGCGTGGGCGCCGGCCCGTTCCCCACGGAACTCTTTGACGAGATGGGCATGTACCTGCAGAAGACAGGCGGCGAGTTCGGTGTCAACACCGGCCGACCCCGCCGCTGCGGCTGGTACGACGCCGTCCTGGCCCGCCACGCCTCCCGCGTCAACGGCTTCACGGACTACTTCGTCACCAAGCTGGACGTGCTCACTGGCATCGAGCAGATCCCTGTGTGCGTGGCCTATGACGTGGACGGCGTCAGGCACGATGAAATGCCCATGACGCAGACCGAATTCCACCACGCCAAGCCCATCTTCGAGTACTTCGAGGGCTGGACCGAGGACATCACCACCGCCCGTACCCTGGCAGACCTGCCGGAAAACGCACGCAATTACGTGCTTGCGCTTGAGAAGCTGTCCGGCACGCGCTTCTCCGCAATCGGCGTGGGGCCGGACCGGGACCAGACCATCGTAGTGAACGACCTCATCAACGACTGACCGGGCAGGAATTGCGACGGCGGCGGGCCACCTTTCCGAGGGGGTCCGCCGCTTGCGTTTGCCAGGGCCTCCGGGGCGTGGATCAATTTACACAGGATTAACGCGGTTGGCCTTGTGGGGCCGAAGGCGCGCCCGCGAGACTCGTCTGTACACCGTGTGACCCGAGGAAGGATTGTCATGGCCGGAAAGTTCGAAGCGTTCGTTGACTCTGACGCGTATTTCAGGTTCCGGCTCTTGGCACCTGACGGCGCAGTGGTGGCTGTCTCCGGACCATACGAGGACAAGCATGCCCTCGCGGCCGGCATCGCCGCGGTCCGCGAATGTGCAGGGACCGGGCTGGTCACCGATCTCTGCCCCGCCGGCGTGGCCGTGCGCCAGGCCGCGGCTGACGTGCAGGTCCGGGTACCAGTGCCCGCCGGGGTGGACTGTGATGGCCCGCGCGTCCCGGCAGGAGTGCACACCTTTGTCCTCGCCAAAGGGCCTCGGCGGCAGGGAACCAGGCCACGCTGGAGTGCCGCGGCAGCCCGCTGATTCCCTGGAAAAAAGATCTTCAAAGTTTTTTCCCCACACGCGTAACCCTTGGCGTGCCTGCAGCGATTACCCATATGTAGCGCCGGTCTGGAACTTGTCCCCCATCACGTTCCAGACCGGCTCTTCCACTTTCCGAGGGCAGGGGCAGCTGCCGCATGGGACCGGCGGGATGCGCGTGGCGGTCCCGGGCGGTGATTACCCTGGGGGTAAAGTTGTGCCGGGAAACCGGCCTTACACAGGCCGGACAGCTTCTCCGTTCAAACGAACCCCCTTTTGACTGAAAGCACTACGTCCGTGAGTGATGCCCTGACAGACGAGGACCTGCGGGACGGGCCCGTCGGGGCAGCCGGCTTCAGCCTTGTCTATCGGACGTATGCATCACAGGTTCTGGGCTACCTGACAGCCCGGGGTGTCGAGGATCCGGAGGCGGCCATGCAGGAAGTGTTCCTTTCCATCCTGCCGCGCCTTGACTCTGTCCACGGGGGAGCCGCAGGACTTCGTACATTCATCTTTTCGGTGGCCCACGCCAGGATGGTGGACGACCACCGGCGCCAAAGCCGCATGCCCGCCAAACTGCCGTTTGAGCCGGAACTGGACCAGCGGCAAGATTCGTCGGCTGAATCAGAGGCCCTTGAGCGTATTTCGCCGCAGGAAGTCCTTGGTCTGCTTGACTCTTTGCCGCACGACCAGCGCGAGGTACTGGCCCTCCGCCTCGTGGCCGGACTCACCGTGGAGCAGGCAGCGGACGCCATGGGCAAGAGTGAGGGCTCCGTGAAGCAGCTCCAGCGCCGGGCACTCCTCAAGCTCCGGGACCTTGCGGAAGTGAAGGAGTACCTGAAGCCGTGACACCACAAGCACGCCACCTGTCCGCCATTGCGGAGGAGATGCTCCTCGATGCAGGCCTGGCACAGGACGCGGAACTTCGCCGCGCACTCCTCGCCGTGGGCCGGCTGGCAGACCTGCCTGTGCCGGTTCCTTCGGGACGGCTGGCAGCGTTGCTGGGCGAGCCCGTCGATGCGGCACCGGAAAGTGTCCCCGCTCAACGCAGCGAAGACACCAGGAACGTCCCGGGCGACGAGCTCGGCAGGCGCCGCCGGCTCCGTTCACACCGTCCCACGGTCGTGGGCTTGGCGCTCGTGGCTGGAATGGGCATGGGTGTGGGTACTGTTGCGGCCAGCCCGGCCGGTTCCGCCCCGGCCGGCAGCCTCTCGATACAGCAGATGCTTGAGGACTGGGCGCCCTCCTGGACCATCGGCACGCCCCAGGCCACCGCCCCAGGGTTCCTTCAGCAGGCCAATGACGACGACGGTAGCGGCATCCCGCCGCAGCAGGACGCCGGGCTGGCCGGCAGTGAAGCCCCGGTTGCCGGGGATTCGCCGTTCGCCCTGCAATCGCAGCCATCCAGGCAGGCTTCCTTGCCGCAATCGCCCGGGCAGGTCCGGAACGGTGCGGGGGGACCTTCCGGTGTTACCGGACAGGGCGGCGCGAAGGAGCCGGGGAAGAATGACGGGGCGGCCGCGCAAAACGGCGGGTCCAAAGCTGCTTCCCCGGACAGGGCGGACCAGGGGTCCGGCCCGGGCAACGCACCTGATGCAGGCGAAGGAGAATCAGGGTACGGGGTTGGCCCTGCTTCCGGCATCCTTGCGGGAGCCGGGGAGCTGGCAGGAGTGCAGGGCAACGCTGATTCCAAGGTCGCAAAGGTCATGCCGGGGGCCAAGTGGCTGGAAAAGTTCGTCCGCTAAGCGGTCCCTGGCTGGCGGGGTGCTGGCCGTGCCGCCTGGTTCGCCGCGTAGGCTGGGCCCATGGGCCATACTAACGATCCCGCAGTCATTGAACGCCTGATGCGCACCAAAGGGCGCTGGGCCGTCGTTGGCCTCAGCACCAACGAGTGGCGGGCCGCCTTCGATACCTCGCTGTTCATCAGGGACCGCCTGGGCATGGAAATCATCCCGGTCAACCTCCCGGGGGACCCCGTCCACGGCGAAACCGGGTACCGCAGCCTCCTGGACATTCCGCCTTCAAAGCAGCCCATCGACGTCGTCGACTGCTTTGTTAACTCCCAAAAAGTGGGGGCCGTAGTGGACCAGGCGATTGCAGTGGGAGCAAAAGCGGTGTGGATGCAGCTGGGCGTCATCGACGAGGCTGCGGCGGAGCGGGCCAAGGCGGCGGGACTGGACGTCGTGATGGACAGCTGCCCGGCCCAGCAGGCCTGGAAGTTCAACCTCTGACACGCAGGGACTTCAGCGCTTCAAGAACTCCGGATAGTGCCGCTCGGTGACGTCCGGGTGCGCGCGCATCCTGCCCTTGAGCATGTTGAGGCCGAATGACGAAAGCAGGGGATTGGCCGGATCATCGGTGATTCCCCTCGCCGCCGCCTTCAGCTCTGGTGGCAGCGGGACAGGATCGATTACGGCATCAAGCCTTGGCGACCAGAAAAATGGAACAGAATAGCGGTCCACCCCTGGTGGAGGGGCCTGAACGCGATGGATGGTGGCCGCCAAATACCCTTCCGTGGCCACTTCCAGCATCTCGCCAAGGTTCACCACCAACGCTTCGGGAATCGGCTCCACAGGAACCCATTCGGTGGCTCCGGGCGGCAGGACCTCCAATCCGCCCACGCTGTCCTGGAGCAGCAGGGTCACGAATCCGTAGTCGGCATGCGAGCCCACGCCCTGGTCGCCAGCGGCCTCCACCACTCCTCCCACATAGTGCACCAGCTTGCCCATCCAGGCCGGCGACCCCTGGAACGGCTCGTCGAAGTAGTCCTCCGGAAGCTGCAGGGAAACTGCGATGGCCCTGAGCAGTTCCATGCCCACGCGGGACATCAATTCCGCCCACTCCATGGCGGCGGGCCGCAGTTCGGGAAAGGACTCGTCTGGCCAGAGGTTGGGGCCCTGCAGCAGCCAGAACGGCTGGTCCTCCGGATAATCGGCTACCGGCGTCCGTTCGGGTGAATAGTCGATCTGCTCCCGGGCGTCAGCCCTTCCCTGGGTCACCTCGGTGCCCATCCGGGTGTAGCCGCGGAAGTGTGGCGAAAGCCGGTTGTCCAGCTTCATGCGTTCTTCCAGGGGCAAGTCGAAGAAGCGCCTGATGACGTCCAGGAGGTGTTCAGCCTGTCCGCTGGCCGCACCGTAGCCGGTGACCTGGAAGAAGCCCACGTTATGGGTGGCGTAACGCAGCTGCTCGATAAAGTCCGGGTGGAATGACCCGTCGGCCTGCCGCGCCGTAGCCAGGTCAAGAACAGGTATGGCCCCCTGATCGTGTGACATCTTCGCAGACTAGCACCGGACGCGATGGCTTTGTAGGCTTCCAGCATGGACCCGGACGCCCTGAGGAAAATCTGCCTATCCTTCCCCGGCGCGTACGAGGATTATCCGTTCGGGCCTGAAACCGCTGTCTTCAAAGTCCGTGCCGAGGCTGCCGGCGGCGGCCGGAATGGGGGCAAGGTTTTCGCGCTCTCCTCAATGAACACAAAGGACGGGTACGTGAACCTCAAGTGCGAGCCGGGCCTGGCCGTTCAGCTCCGCGCCGCCCACCCTGAAATCACCGGAGCCTGGCACATGAACAAGGCCCATTGGAACGGTGTGAAGCTGGACGGAGCATTGCCGGAAGGCATGATCAGGGACATGGTGGAGGACTCCTATGACCTGGTAGTGGCAGGCCTCACCAGGAAGCAGCAGGAGCAGCTGGGCTGGACCCGCCTGGGCGGCGCACGTGGGCAGTAAGGGCGGGGCGGCCGGAGCACTCAACTACCCCGGCATCGGAGGCACGGAGCAGGGCACGGCACCTGCGGGCTACTCCACCGTGCTGAAGGAGGTCCGGGTGGGTACGGGACTTGCCGTGTACCGACGGATTGCTGACGGCACACTGAGTTGGGAGCTGCAGCGGAGGGCAGGGCTCCGCGTCCGCGCCGATTCCCCCGTGGCGGTGCCCGGGGCGCAGGTGGTGAGCGGCTTCGGGGCCGGGCCCTTCCGGCTGAACGCGCCATGCCAGGTGGTGTGGGTCCGGGAACCGGCCGGGGAGGACATGCCGCAGTCAGCAGGATTCGGATACGGAACGCTGCCCGGGCACCCGGCAAGGGGCGAGGAATCCTTCGAAGTGGAAATCAGCGCTCGCGGGGAGGTGTTTTTGCGGATCCGGGCCTTCAGCAGGCCAGCAAACTGGTTCTACGCGGCCGGCGGCATTGTCACGCGTGCGGCGCAACGCTATGTCACCTCCCGGTACATTGAAGGGGCACGCACTCTCGCCGCGGAAGGAACATCCACGTGATCTTCATTGTCGTCAAGTTCAAGGTCAAGCCTGAATGGTCCGGGCGCTGGCTCGACCTGGTTTCCGACTTTACCCAAGCCACCAGGGAGGAGCCGGGCAACCTCTGGTTCGACTGGTCCCGCAGCGTGGACGACCCCAACGAGTTCGTCCTGGTGGAGGCCTTCAAGGACGACGCCGCCGGAGACCACGTCAATAGCCCGCACTTCAAGCAGGCTATGGCGGACATGCCCCAGGCGCTCGCCGAAACGCCCCGGATCATCAGCCGCCAGCTCGACGGTGACGGCTGGGACCAGATGGGCGAGCTCGCCATCTGACCCCATCGATTGCTCCGTACCTGCCGTTCTGGCACTCCTAAGCGGCAATTACGGAGCACTCGATAGCATGAAGGCATGTGGATCGGCTGGATCGAATTCGACATCCTCCTCGGTGACGTCCAGAGCCTGAAGGAAAAACGCTCCGTGATCAGGCCGCTGCTCGCCGAGGTCAGGAGGCGTTTCGACGTCTCGGTTGCCGAGGTGGGTGATCACGACCAGTACCGGCGCTCGCAGGTGGGCGCAGGGCTGGTGGCAGCCGACCGCGCCCACCTCATTGAGGTGCTGGACGCCGTCGAACGCTTTGTGGCAGCCCGGCCCGAATTGGAACTTCTCAGTGCCCGGCAGCGTGACCACCACAGCGAGGACTAACCCCGTCGACTGCTGAGTACTTGTCGTTTTCACGCGCGAAAACGACAAGTACGGATCAATCGATGAGAGGTGTGGATAACTTCTGCGGCCTTTCCCCGATTCTGGTCTCATGGACCGATGAAGACGCCCCGCCCGTTGCCGGACGAACTCCGGACCGGCCCCTTCACCCTTGCAGATGCGGCGCTCGCAGGAGTATCCCCACGGCGCTGGCGTCACGCGTCGTTGGTCCGTCGTGGCAGGGGCATCCGCATGGAACGCACGACGGCGGCGCTCCCCTTGAGTGCCAGGGTGCGGCCCTTCATTGAGGTCAATGTGCGATGTGCCGCCTCGCACCTCACTGCGGCGGAGCTCCTGGTCCTGCCGCGGCGCCAGCAGAAAGGAAATCCGGAAATGTTCCATGTCATCAGGCCGGAGGGTGCGGCCCACCTTAACAGGCCGCATGTCATCGTGCACAGAATGAAGCTTTACAGCGACGAGGTGACGGTGGTCGATGGAATTCCCGTGACCACTCCGGAGCGCACCTGGCTGGACATGGCGGAGATGCTGACGGTGGACGAACTCGTGGTGATGGGGGACAGCTGCGTGCGGGTGCCCAGGCTGGAGCTCGAGGGCCGGGACATGCCGTTGTGTTCCATCGGCGATCTTCAGCGGATGATCAACCGGCACAAAGGCAAACGGGGACTCCGGAAAGCCAAGGAAGCCGTCAAGCTGGTTCGCGTTGGCTCCGACTCACCTCAGGAGACACTGCTTCGGCTGGCCGTAGCACGGGCCGGGCTGCCTGAACCCGAGCTGAACGTTCCCATCATCTCGGAGGACGGCATGAGGCACCACGAGCCGGATCTCTCCTACCGGAAGTACCGGATCGGGATCGAATACGAGGGCGAACACCATGGCGAAGAGGGACAGATTGTGCGGGACATCGATCGGTCCGAGCGCTACGCAGCCCTGGGCTGGACCGAGGTAAGGATCTCGAAGCGCCACATGTTCAACGATGCGAAACCTGCGGTCGCCAAAATCCGGACGGCCCTGGTCCAGGCCGGGTGGGGTAAGGGTCGTTAACAAACGATTGCTCCGTAACTGCCGTTCTGAGGGTTCAAAACGGCAGCTACGGAGCAATCGATGGGGTCAGCCGAAGTACTTCGGCAGGGTTCCCTCGTGGGCTTCACGGAGGGCGCCCAGGTTCAGGGACTCCACTCCGTTGATCTCCAGGGTGCCGCTGGCCGCATCCACCACGCCGATGCGCGTGTGGGCGAAGCCGCGGGCGGTGCACATGTCCGTGAACCGGACTTCCTCCGAACGCGGGACGCCCACAACAGCGCGGCCCTGGGACTCGGAGAAGAGGGCCGTGAACAGGTCTACGCCGTCGCGGTCCAGGACATCCTGCAGCGCAATCCGGGCACCCACGCCGTAGCGCAGCGAGGACTCCACCAAGGCTGCCGCAAGGCCGCCTTCGGAGAGGTCGTGCGCGGAGTCGATCATGCCGTCGCGGGAAGCGTTAATCAGGATCTCGCCCAGCGCACGCTCGGCCTCGAGGTCCACCTTCGGCGGCTGCCCGCCCAGGTGGCCGCGCATGTTGGCCCACTCGGAACCGTCCAGCTCGGCACCAGTGGTGCCCAGCAGGTAAATCGCCTGGCCGTCCTCACGCCAGCCCGACGGCGTGCGGCGCGCAACGTCGTCGAGCTTGCCCAGCACCGCCACCACCGGGGAGGGGTGGATGGGCGTGGTGCCCGTCTGGTTGTACAGGGAGACGTTGCCGCCGGTCACCGGGATGCCCAGCACCATGCAGGCATCGGACAGGCCGCGGATGGCCTCGGCGAGCTGCCACATGACGTCCGGGTCCTCGGGGGAGCCGAAGTTCAGGCAGTCACTGACGGCCATGGGCACGGCACCCGCGGTGGCCACGTTGCGGTAGGCCTCGGCCAGCGCCAGCTGGGCGCCATGGTACGGATCGAGGTAGGTGTAGCGGCCGTTGGCGTCGGTGGCCAGGGCCACGCCCAGGCCGGTTTCCTCATCCACGCGGACCACGCCGGCGTCGTCAGGGAAGGCCATGGCAGTGTTGCCGCCCACGTAGCGGTCGTACTGGTTGGTGATCCAGGACTTGGAGCACATGTTCGGCGATGCCACCAGCTCGGTGACGGCCTTTGCCAATTCAGCTGGGGCAGCGGGGCGGCCGGTGTCCTGGACAGATCCGGTGAAGGTGTCAGCCTGCACGCGGTCCTGCCACTCGGGGCGGGCGTACGGGCGGTCGTAGACCGGTCCGTCGTGTGCCACGGTGCGGGGATCGACGTCGACGATCACCTCGCCTTCCCAGGTGATGATGAGGCGGCCGGTGTCGGTCACTTCGCCGAGCCAGGAGTACTCCACGGCCCACTTGTCCATCACGGCCTCGAACGCTTCCACGTTCTCCGGGGTTACCACGGCCATCATCCGTTCCTGGGACTCGGACATCAGGATCTCGCCCGGGGTCAGGGTGGGGTCGCGGAGCAGGACGGAGGTCAGCTCAACCTGCATGCCTCCGTCGCCGTTGGAGGCCAGCTCCGACGTGGCGCAGGAGATGCCGGCCGCGCCGAGGTCCTGGATGCCTTCAACGAGGGAGCCCTTGAACAGTTCAAGGCAGCACTCGATGAGGACCTTCTCGGCGAACGGGTCGCCCACCTGGACGGCGGGACGCTTGGAGGGCTTGGTGTCGTCGAAGGACTCGGAGGCCAGCACGGAGGCACCGCCGATGCCGTCGCCGCCGGTGCGCGCACCGAACAGGACCACCTTGTTGCCCTTGCCGGAGGCGTTGGCCAGGCGGATGTCCTCGTGCCGCATCACGCCGACAGCCAGGGCATTGACCAGCGGGTTGCCCTGGTACACGGAGTCAAACACCATTTCGCCGCCGATGTTCGGCAGGCCCAGCGAGTTGCCGTAGCCGCCGATGCCGGCAACCGCGCCGTGCATGACGCGGGCGGTGTCCGGGTGGTCGATGGCGCCGAAGCGCAGGGGGTCCATCACGGCAACGGGGCGGGCGCCCATGGAGATGATGTCGCGGACAATGCCGCCGATGCCGGTAGCGGCACCCTGGTAGGGCTCAACGAACGACGGCGAGTTGTGCGACTCGATCTTGAAGGTCACGGCCCAGCCGTCCCCCAGGTTGGTCACACCGGCGTTTTCGCCGATGCCCACCAGCATGTCCTTCTTCATTTCCTCGGTGACCTTCTGGCCGAACTGGCGCAGGTGGTTCTTGGAGGACTTGTAGGAGCAGTGCTCGCTCCACATGACGGAGTACATGGCAAGCTCGGCGCCGGTGGGGCGGCGGCCAAGCACCTTGACGATCTCGTCGAACTCGTTCCGCTTCAGGCCCAGTTCCGCCCAGGGCAGTTCCGTGTCCGGGGTCTTGGCAGCATGTTCAACGGTGTCGATGTTGAACTTCTTGGTGGTTTCCGTGGTCACTTGTCGCCTCCCACAATCTTGTTCAGGACGGAGGTGAAGAAGCCCAGGCCGTCGGTGTCGGACCCGCCGATGCCATCGAGGGATTCGGGACCGAAGCCAACTTCCACGGCGTGCTCGGGGTGCGGCATGAGCCCCACCACGTTGCCGGCTGCGTTGGAAATGCCGGCGATGTCCCGGCGGGAGCCGTTCGGGTTGAAGCCCACGTAGCGGAAGACGACGCGGCCCTCCGCCTCAAGGGCGTCCAGGGTCTTTTCGTCCGCGATGTACTGGCCGTCCTGGTTCTTCAGCGGGACGGTGATTTCCTGGCCGGCTTCGTAGTCCAGGGTCCAGGCCGTGTTGCTGTTCTCGACGCGCAGCACCTGGTCGCGGCAGAGGAACTTCAGGTGGTCGTTCTTGATCATCGAGCCGGGCAGCAGGTGTGACTCGGTGAGGATCTGGAAGCCGTTGCAGATGCCAAGGACAGGCAGCCTGGCATCGGAATTGGCGGCGTCGATGATTTTGGACATCAACGGTGCGAAGCGGGCAATGGCGCCGGCACGCAGGTAGTCGCCGTAGGAAAAGCCGCCGGGGATGACCACGGCGTCCACGTCGCCAAGCCGGCTGTCACCGTGCCAAAGTTCGACGGCGGTGCCGCCGGCAAGGCGCACGGCGCGGGCGGCGTCCCGGTCGTCGAGGGTGCCGGGGAAGGTAACGATGCCGATGCGGGCACCGGCGAGGCGCGGCTCCGCCGCGGCTGCGACGGCTTCGCCGATCAGGGGGAGTTCAGTCATGTCAGGCCTCGACGACCTCGACGTTGACGACGTCCTCGATCACGGGGTTGGACAGGAGGGTCTCCGCGGCATCGCGTGCCTGGGCCAGGATTTCCTCGGTCACCTCGCCGTCGACGGTCAGTTCGAACCGCTTGCCCTGGCGGACAGAGCTGAAGCTGGTGAAGCCCAGGCGGGGGAGAGCGCCGACGATCGCCTTCCCCTGCGGGTCCAGAATCTCGGGCTTGGGCATGACGTCAACAACGATCCGGGGCATCCGGTAACTCCTGTGCGTGAGCTTGGGTAAGGGCGCAGCGGAGTGGTGCCGTCTCACGCCGTACCGGGGTGTCTGGGACAGGTTGTGCCAGGCACGGTTCCTTATACCTTGTGGACGGGCGCTCCGCGAGCTTGCTAGCCCATTCTACCGGCCGGAGCGCCCCACCCTGTAAACGGCTGCCTGGCGGCGGCCGACGGTATGGGGCCAAGGCGGAAACAGGGCCAGGGCGGGGGTTCTGGAGTTGCGCGTCCTGCGTCACTAGGATTGCTGGATGGCTGAAAATTCGAAATCCGTGCTGTTGCCCATGGTGGCCGCAGCAGTGTTTGCAGGACTGGGCAGGATGGTGTTCCAAAAGATCAAAGCCGACCGTTTCGCCCGGGAGAACAGGGTGGCGGGGCCGGTGGATGAGAAGACCAGGCAGTGGATCAGCGAGGTGGTCCGCACACCCCGCCAGTAGCGGGAGCGCTTGCCATCTGAGGGTTTGTAAGGACGTCCTGCGGGGCGTCCTTTTTTGGTGCTCCGCCGCAGTCTCCCGCTCCCATGTGACTGGCGAAAATATTGGTTTTGTGTCCTATGTCATATTCAGCTATCACTCTGTACTCTTTGAATCGACTGGTCTCATGGAATGACAAGATCTGTAATTCCATGCGCAAAGTCAGTCGTTTCGGGCCGCCAACCGTGGCTGGGCCGGTACATCGTGAAAGGTTTGCTCGTGAGATCTACTGGAAAGAGCCCCATGCGGGGCGGGGGATTCCGGAAGGCAGCGGCGCTTGCCGTGGGCTTGCCGCTTCTCCTCACCTCGATGGCCATCAGTCCCGCCACCGCGGCGCCTGCCGGGCTGGATCAGGCAGTCGCTGCCATGGAAACTGCACCTGCCGAATTCAAGGACGGCCGCTACATCGTGGTCCTGGCGGAAGCAGCGGCCGCCGCTTACGAGGGCGGCACCCCCGGGCTTGGCGCAACCAAGCCCGACAACGGGCGGAAGCTGGACGCCGGCAGCGCCAGCTACAGGGCCTATGACGCACACCTGCGCAGGCAGCAGCGGGAGGTGGCAGCAAGCCAGGGGGTGACCCCGGGAAAGCAGTATACGGCCGCGCTGAACGGCTTCACTGCCGAGCTGACAGCCGCCCAGGCCATGGAACTTTCCAAGGATGAGCGCGTCATGGTGGTTGCACCCGACGCGGAGAACGCTCCCGACTACACCACCACGGATTTCCTTAAGCTGACCGGCCCGGACGGGGTCTGGGCCAAGCAGTTCGGCGGCGAAGCGAATGCCGGCAAGGGCATGGTGGTTGGCGTCATCGACTCGGGCTACGCACCGGACAACCCGTTCCTCCAGGGCGAACCGGTACAGCCCCTTAGCGGCCCGGCCCAGGTGGGCGTGCCATACCGCACCGCGGAAGGCCGGATCGCCATGCTCAAAGCTGACGGCACCACCTTCGAGGGCGAATGCCAAAAAGGCCAGGGCACCGGAGCGGCGTTCGACGGCTCCCTGTGCAACTCCAAGGTTGTTGGCGCAAGGTACTTCGCCGATTCGTTCCTGCAATACGTAGCCCCGCAGAACCGGGCCCCGGAGGAACTCATCTCCCCGGTCGACGTCGGAAGCCACGGAACCCACACGGCCACCACCGCCGCAGGTAACGCGAATGTGGAGCAGGTGATCGACGGCGCAAACTTCGGCAGGAGCTCCGGCGTTGCCCCCTCCGCGAAGGTCTCGGTATACAAAGTCTGCTGGGAGGACACCAACCCGAACACCGGCGGCTGCTACTCCTCCGCCTCGGTGGAGGCGGTGGAGGCCGCAATCAAAGACGGCGTGGATGTCCTGAACTACTCCATCTCCGGCAACAACAACACCACCACCGATCCCGTAGCCCTTGCGTTCCTGAATGCCGCCGCTGCAGGCGTCTTTGTGTCCGCTTCAGCCGGCAACTCCGGGCCCGCAGCGTCCACCGTCAACCACTCCTCACCGTGGCTGACCACGGTTGCCGCGTCCACGTTCCCCAGTGACCTGCTGGGCACCGTCAAGGTCTCGGACGGCTCGCTCTACCGCGGAGCTTCGATCATGAAGTCCGAGGTGGCAGACAGGCCGGTTGTCGTCGCCTCGGCTGCGGCAGCAGCCGGAGCCACCAATCCCAACCTCTGCGCCCCGGGCTCCCTCGACCCGGCGAAGGTTGCGGGCAAGGTGGTGGTCTGCGACCGCGGCGTGGTGGACCGGACGGCCAAGAGCCAGGAAGTCCAGGACAAGGGCGGCGTTGGCATGATTTTGGTGAACCTCACCAGCAGCTCCGAGGACGCGGACAACCATGTGCTGCCCACAGTGCACGTCAACGCACCCAAGAGCCTGGACCTGAAGTCGAAGCTGGAGGCGAACCCCGCACTCACAGCCAGCCTGGTCAAAGGCGACCTTACGGGCCTGCCGCCCGCACCTGCGCCCCAGATCGCCGGTTTCTCCTCCCGCGGACCTACCCTTGCCGCCGGCGGCGACCTGCTGAAGCCGGACGTCGCGGCTCCCGGTGTGAACGTCCTTGCCGGCGTCTCCACCATCGGCAACAACGGTGACCAGTTCGGCTTTATGTCCGGAACCTCCATGGCTGCGCCGCACATCGCCGGCTTCGGCGCCCTGGTGCTCGGCAAGCAGCCCAAGTGGACGCCCGCGATGGTCAAGTCTGCCATGATGACCACCGCTTACCCGCTGGTGAACGCCGACGGCACGCCCAATACGGATCCGTTCCAGGGCGGCGCAGGCCACATCGACTCCACCCGGGTCCTGGATCCGGGCCTGGTCTACAACTCAGGCATCAAGGACTGGCTCGGCTTCCTCAACGGCCAGGGCGTGGACACCGGGGCTCCGCAGGCCGGCTCCATTGCGGCCCGCGACCTGAACCTTCCGTCGATCGCACTCGGCAGCCTGGTGGGGGAAGTGCAGGTCAAGCGACAGCTCACTGCCTTGGTTCCCGGAATCTACCGTCCGGAAGTCAACATGCCGGGATTCAATGTCAAGGTGGAGCCGAACGCAC
Organism: Arthrobacter sp. AB6; assembly: GCF_031844545.1. Classification (NCBI taxonomy): domain Bacteria; kingdom Bacillati; phylum Actinomycetota; class Actinomycetes; order Micrococcales; family Micrococcaceae; genus Arthrobacter; species Arthrobacter sp. AB6. The sequence goes on along the minus strand of NZ_JAUZVL010000007.1, from coordinate 98,407 downwards.
TGAACTTCGCCAAGGCCGGCCAGACCCGCGAGGTCACGCTGACCATCCGGAACGTCAGCGCTCCGGTGGGCAAGTTCAGCACCGGCACCCTGGCCTGGAAGGGCCCGCGGACTGTGAGCTCTCCCATCGCAATCCGGCCCGTTGATGCGCAGATCGCCCCGTCCTTCTCCTTCAGCTCCGCTTCCGGCAGCGGGAGCGGCACGATGGAACTGGTGTCCGGTTCGGACAGCCCAATCAACGTAGGGGTGGAGGGGCTGGCTCCGCTGAGCCAAACGGCCATTACCAAGACTCCCGGCGCGTACGCGCCCCGGAACGACGCCCACAACGCGCTGCTTCAGGTGGCAGTTCCGCAGGGAGCCTCGTTCGCCCGCCTGGGCGTCCAGGCGCAGTCGGACGACGTCGACTGGGACATGGTGGTGTACGCCCCCAATGCTTCGGGCGGCCTGACTGCCACCCAGGTGGCGACGGCCGCTGCCAGCGAATTCCTGAACCTGGAATCCCCCCGGGCCGGGACTTACTACATTGCGGTCAACCTCTACTCCACGCCGGACAACGGCGCGGCCAGCGCGTCCGTGCAGGCGGTCACCTTCGCAGGGGACGCCGGCAACCTCACGGTGGACCCGAATCCGATCGTGGCCCCCAATGGCACCGCCACCTCTGCCACGGTTTCCTGGACCGGCCTGTCCGAAGGTGCCTACGTTTCGCGGCTCAGCCTGGGCGGGAACGGCATCAGGACGTGGGTTAACGTCCAGGTGGGAGCCGCGCCGGTTGCCCCCGCCGGGGCTCCGCAGGTAGTGCTCGCGGACGCAGTACCCGCGTCCTAGCAGCCTGATGTCCTGGAGGAAAAGCAGGATCCCGGGCGGCTAAACCGCCCGGGATCCGGCTTTTTGCCTGGAGAACCGCCTGGCCGGGTGTCCTAGGTGCTGCCCCATGCTCCGCCCGCGCTGCCCAGCAGCGGTGCCATCGCTTTCCAGCGTGCGATTTCGCAGCCGTCCGTGCGCGCGAAAGTGGAATCAACCGGGCGGCCATGGAAGACTCCAGTGACCACGGCCATCTGCGGTCCGCCATACTGCTGGGTGCACAAGCGCGGTGGTCCGGGCTTGGGAAAGAAGATATCCTCACCGAACTTCTCCACGGCTGCGAGGGCGGCTTCGGGGTCCGGCAGCGTGCTTCCGGGCTGGGCGCGTCCATCGTCGGCTATGAGCCGAAAAACCTGCTCGACGGCGGCCGGATCCTCCCTCAGCCTGACGGTGAGATCGATCATTCGGTCATGCCCGGGACGGTCGAGAGTGCGTCCAGTTCCATTGCCAGCCTCTCCCGGAGTGCTGCGGCCTCGGCGGCGAAGGAGCGCTGGTACTCCACGTAGGCCGCCTTCCCTTGGGGCGTCTCGATGGGAATCGCCGGATAGCCCCACTCCGCCAGGTCGTAGGGAGAAGCCTGCATGTCCATGGCGCGGATCCGCCAGGATAGCTCGAAGCAGTCCATCACCAGTTCGCTGGACAGGGCCGGCAGCAGCTTGTAGGCCCACTTGTACAGGTCCATGTTGGCGTGGAGGCAGCCGGGCTGTTCGTGGTGGCGCTGGCTGTTCCGGCTCGGCGCAAACTCATTCAGCGGCACGGCGTCCGGCGTATAAAAGCGGAATGCATCGAAGTGCGTGCAGCGGATCCTGTTGTCCTCCACCACCTTGTCGGTGCCGGCCGACCCCAGCCGCAGCTGGAGGTATTCATGGCGCAGGTCGAACTTGTCCTGGCGGTAGACCATCGCCCATTCGTGCAGGCCAAAGCAGCCGAACTGGGCCGGGCGTGCGGCGGTCCCCCGCAGGATGATGCGGGCAAAGGCCACGGCCTCGCTGCGGTCGGCAAGAAAAGCGTCGCGGTCAAAGGTGACCGCGGTGCTTCCTTCCGGCAGCCCCAGGAAGGCAAGCTCGCCGTCGTCGAGCGTCCTGTAATGCTTCCAGCCCGTCCGCGCGGACGCCGCCCTGCCCGGCAGGACGTACCCTGCGCCGGGGTGCCAGCGCCGCAGCTGGCCGGGTTTCTGGGTGTAGTAGGTGAACAGGAAGTCCTCCACTGGATGCTTCCTGCCGGCGGACCTGCGGGCAAGGTAGGGGTCGGCGTAGCGGCTGACGCGCTGGTGGTGGGCTTCCTCCAGCGGCTGCCATACATCCGCCGCCAGAAGCTTAAGCTCCACCGGCGGCACCCAGGACATCCTTCGCAGCTTCCCAGGCGCTGATTTCGCAGCCGTTGGTGCGGGAGAATGCAGCGTCTACCGGCACGCCGTCCACAACGCCCGTCACGGTGGCTTTTTGCGGGCCGCCGTACTGTTGGGTGCAGGCCTGGTCCGTTGCCGGGGCGGAGGGGCTCACCAGCCCGGCGTTTTCCTTCAGCGCAGCGCACGCAGCATCAGCGGCCGGATGGACGCTTTCAGCAACAGGGACCCCTTCGGCGCAGACCAGCGTGTAGCTGATCTCCGGTTCGCCCTCGGCGGGAACGATGATGATGGCAAGTTCGGCGTTACCCTTGCCCGGTCCTGAGGGTGCCGCCGGAGATTCGGGAGCCGGGGCAGGGACGGAGGTCTCGGCGTCGGCAGACGGACTGCCGGACGGCTGCGGGGAACTGGTGGCGGAGGCTGTGGGAGGTGAGGATGGTCCGCCGGACGGGGTGCCGCCGCCTTGGCCCGGAGAGCAGGCCGCGAGCAGCGCCGCTGCCACGAGCAAGGCTGAGATCATGCGCGTGTGCGTCCTGCCTGGGGGTCGCCGCCTGCCCTTCATGCCCTTATTCTACTGCCGGTCCTGCATCTGGCTGGTGTTGGAGGTGGCCGCAATGAGGCCCATCATGGCCGCATGGAGTTCGCCGACCTGGTCCCTGCTCAGCCCCAGCCGTTCCATCATGGTCCCGGGAACGTTGAGCGCCTCCTGCCGGAGCGCGGCGCCTTCGTGGGTCAACTCGACGGCGAGGGCGCGCTCGTTGCCGTCTGCCCGCCGCCGCGTGATCAGGCCCGCGGCCTCAAGCCTGCGGAGCAGCGGGGAGATGGTGGCCGGTTCCTGGGCGAGGGCCTCGCTGATATTCCGGACAGTCCGCGGACTCGCTTCCCAGAGGCACAGCATCACAAGGTACTGCGGGTGGGTCAGATTCAGCTTCTCCAGCACCGGCTTGTAGGCGCCCACAACGCTTCGCGCCGCCACCGTCAGGGCGAAGCACAACTGGTGTTCCAAAAGCAGGTCCTCGTCCTGCCCCTGTTCGCTGCCGGTTGCCGCTGCCATGGATCCTCCGATTGTTAGTGCACTAATCATTAGCGTACACTTTCAGCGGTAGGCATGTCAGGTAAGGAGCCAGTTCCATGGGTAAGGCCAACTCAGCAGGCAAGGAAAACGCGTCGCAGCGCTTTATGCGGGCCACCGGCAGGCTCCGGGCCATCTTCGGCCCCGCGAACCGCTCATCCCTGGGCCACGACATGACGGATGAAAACCGCAGGCTGCTGGCCCAGCGGCAGGCGGAGACCCGGCAGTGGGAAACTGTGACGCGGCCGGACGGCAGCACTTACGTGGTCCCCCGGAATCCAGAGGACAAATCCCTCCGCTGACCCCGGGCAATGCTGTCTTGGCCAGGAGCCTTTTCCGGCCTGCAGGCATAAAATAAGGGCACTGGCTCCTGCCGGCAGGAGCCCTTTCCCCGATGTCCGGGAAGGGGGTGGAAACAGTGGCACATGTACTCAGCGGTTTCATGAATCTCACCGAAAGGCTGCGGTTCGTCTTTGGCCCGGCCACGCGGCTGGACCCGGATACGCCTGTGGTCCACAAGCATGACGCTTTCGAACAGGCCTCGGAGGAGGACCTCTCGCACTTCGTCGTGGAAACAGATTCGACCGGCCATCACTACGCTGTGCGCCGCGAAGACCTCGAGAAGGAAAGCTGACCGGCCAGCCCAGCCTGGGGCATCTATAACATCTGCAACGCAGGAAAGCCGGGCTTCCTCCGAGTATCGGAAGACGCCCGGCTTTCCCGCGCATCCGGCGGGTTTGGGTTGCCGGTGCGACTAGCGGCCGGTGCCGCCGTAGACCGTAGCTTCGTTTTCGCTGTCCAGGTCAAAGGCCTTGTGGATGACACGCACGGCCTCGTCCAGGAGGTCCGCGTGGGTCACAACGGAGATGCGGATCTCGGAGGTGGAGATCATGTTGATGTTGATACCGGCGTCGGAGAGGGCTTTGAAGAACGTTGCCGAGACGCCGGGGTGCGAGCGCATGCCTGCACCGATCAGCGACAGCTTGCCGATCTGCTCGTTGTACTCGATGCTCTCGAAGCCGATCTGGTCCTGCGCCGCATGGAGGGCCGCCAGTGCGTCGGCGCCTTCCACGATGGGGAGCGTAAACGAGATGTCCGTCCGGCCCGTGCCGTGGGTGGAAACGTTCTGCACGATCATGTCGATGTTCGAGTGGGCGTCGGCGATGACCTGGAAGATCGCTGCGGCCTTGCCCGGAATGTCCGGAACGCCAACAACAGTGACCTTGGCTTCGGAACGGTCGTGCGCAACGCCGGAGATGATTGGCTGCTCCAAGGCAACTCCCTCTTGTGTGGTGATCTTGTCTTCGGCGCTGGGGATGACCCAGGTGCCTTCGTGCTGGCTGAATGAGGAACGGACATGCAGGGGCACGCCGAACCTGCGGGCATACTCCACGCAGCGCAGGTGGAGGATCTTGGCGCCGGACGCTGCGAGCTCCAGCATTTCCTCGCTGGAGATCCGCTCAATCTTCTGGGCGGAGGGAACTACGCGGGGATCTGCCGTGTAGATGCCGTCCACGTCCGTGTAGATCTCGCACACATCCGCCTCAAGGGCCGCAGCCAGCGCCACCGCGGTGGTGTCTGACCCGCCCCTGCCGAGGGTGGTGATCTCGTTGGTGGCACGGCTCATGCCCTGGAATCCGGCCACAATGGCGATGTTGCCCTTGTCCAGCGCCGTCCGGATCCGGTGGGGATCCACATCGATGATCCGGGCCTTGCCGTGGATGCCGTCAGTGATCATGCCGGCCTGGGAACCGGTGAAGGACTGGGCGGAGGCGCCCAATTTATTGATGGCCATGGCCAGCAGCGCCATGGAGATGCGCTCGCCGGCGGACAGCAGCATGTCCATTTCGCGGGCGGGTGCCGAGTCCGTCACCTGGGCGGCAAGGTCCAGGAGTTCGTCCGTGGTGTCACCCATGGCAGAGACCACAACAACCACCTCGTTGCCGGCGGCCTGCGCGTCCACCACCCGTTTGGCAACCCGCTTGATGCCGTCCGCGTCCGCCACGGAGGATCCGCCGAACTTCTGCACGATGAGCTGCTTTGTCACCGCACGGCCGGCGGGCAGCCCCTGCGGCTGCGTTGCGTTGTGCACTTCGGTAGTGGGCGTACTCATGCGCGTACCTTCACTGGATCTGTAGGGGTTTGGAGGCCAGGCAGCCTAACGCCTGGTCGGCGCGACTTCTCCCCACAGTTTATCGCCGCCCGCTGCCCGGGGTTGAATTGTGACCATTTCCGGCCGGCCAGGCAGCCCCTGGAGGGCGCGGGCGGCGTAGGCTCAGAGCGTCAGAATGCAAAGACTGTGGGGGCAGGTGCAGATCGATGGCAAGGATTTCTGAGGTACCGGGATATTCGGGCGTGCCGGTGTCCGACGACGGAATATCGGCGCGTGGCGTCAGCCGAAGCTTCGGCGCGGTGCGCGCCGTCGAACACATGGACTTCCATGCTCCGGCAGGGAAGGTGACCGCCCTGATCGGACCCAACGGCGCCGGCAAGACAACGCTCCTGCTGATGCTGGCATCGCTGCTGGCGCCGGATGAGGGGACAATCAGCGTGGGGGGCCTGGATCCCCTCCGCCACCGCGCGCAGGTCAGAAGGCGCCTGGGCTGGATGCCCGATACGTTGGGCGTGTGGGAGTCTTTGACCGCCCGGGAGATCCTCACCCAGATGGCCCGCTTTTACCGGCTGCCGGCCGGAGGCCTCGGCCAAAGGGTGGCCGCCATGCTGGAAAGGGTCCGGCTGGACGATCTCGCGGACCAGCCGGCACGGGTGTTGTCCCGCGGGCAGCAGCAGCGACTGAGCCTCGCCAGGGCACTGATCCACGACCCTTCAGTCCTGCTCCTTGATGAGCCAGCCTCTGGCCTGGACCCGGGCTCGCGGGTGGAACTCCGCACCATGCTGAGGCAGTTGGCGGCGGAGGGCAAGGCCGTGGTGGTGTCCTCCCACGTCCTCAGTGAACTCGACGAGATCGCCGACGGCGCAGTGTTCGTCAATAGGGGCCGCACGGTCCGCCAGCAGTCCACTGCCGAAGCAGCCGCCGCGGGCCGGCGGTACGCGATCTCCGGCTCGGACCCGGCAGCACTGGCCGCAGGGCTTACCGCCCTGGGAATGGCGTTCCGCGTCGAGGATGGCCGCCGTCCGGGCGTGAGCCTGGTGCTGAACAACGACGGCGATGCGGAGCGCCTCCTGCGGGACCTGGTGCTGGCCGGCGTCGGAATCATTTCCTTTGCCCCCGCAAGCGGTGCCCTTGAAGAGACCTACATGAACCTCGAGGGGGAGCGGCAGTGAGCCAGGCAACCGACAACAGGCAGGGCACCTCGGGAACCGGCGCATCAGCAGCCTATCTTGCGGGAATCAGGAATGTGGTGGTCCTGGAACTGAAGCAGCGCCTGCGTTCGCGCGGCTGGTACATCTTGCTGGCCATCTGGTTTGTCCTGACCGGTGTGGTCACCCTGCTGACGTGGGCCGGCTGGAACGCCTCGCAGGCTGCCCAGCGGGCGTATGGAGGCTATGTTCCGCCGGAGCCGGCCGGCCCGGGTTCAATGATCTTTGAAGTGGTGCTGGCATTCGTCCTGTTGTTCGCATTGCTGGTGGCGCCCGCCTTGTCTGCCAATGCAATCACCGGGGACCGGGCAGGCGGCACCCTGGCGATCCTGCAGGTCACCCTCCTCGGACCCGGCCAGATACTGTGGGGGAAGTTTTTTGCCGCCTGGCTGGCAGCCCTTGCGTTCCTCGTGGCCAGCGCGCCGTTCCTGGTCATTGGTGTGGCTCTCGGGGGAATGACACCGGGACACGTGCTGGTTGCACTGCTGATGCTGGCAGTTGAAGTGGGCATCGTATGCGCCTTAGGCGTGGGGATTTCGGCTCTGGCCGGGCGGTCCTTGTTCTCCATCGTGGTGACTTACCTGGCGGTGGCCGGGCTGGTTTTCGGCACGCTGATTTCCTTCGGGCTCGGCACGGGCCTGGCCCAGGGCACCGTCATGGCCAACAACCCGCTGTACCGCCAGTACGCACCGCTGGAGTCCGGGCCGTTCGGGCCGGAGTACACCTGCTCGGGTCCGCTCCGGGAACAGCCTGCCGTCCGTACCGAGCGGGTTGCATGGCTGCTCGGCATGAACCCTTTCGTGGTGGTGGCGGATGCCATCCCATACCGCGACCGCACAGCGCAGACGGGTTTCGCCTCCGTCGGGGCCATTGAAGGAATAAGCCAGGGCGCCCGCCAGGCAATGGCCGGCCCGGACGGCACCGTCCCCTGCGCCAACGGCATGGTACAGCCGCCGTACCTGGGGCAGAAAACTCCGCTGTGGCCGCTTGGACTGGGGCTTCAGCTGGTGCTGTCCGCCCTGCTGATGTGGCTCGGCCGGCGGGCGCTCCGGACACCTGCGCACAAGCTGGCCCGGGGTGTGCGCATCGCATAGTCCGGCTCTGGACAGCCCTGGCGTGTTGGGCAACGATAGGACCAGCCGGCACCTTTGCCGGTCTGAGCCGGGCTGGGGCCTGTCCGTGGAAAGGCGGGCTTCCCCATGGCCGACGACGACCAGCCTGCTGCGCATCCAGTCGCCGAACCCTTCTACGAACCGATAGGCGCGAACTCCGGCGGTTCCGGCAGTTCCAGCTGGGAGGATGACGACGACGGCGGCCGGGAACAGATGCACGGCGGCCGGCCGGGCATGCAGCTCGCGGTGGCTGACGCTGGCCGCAGCATCCGTACCGTCAGGTTCTGGGCGCTGGCGGGCAGCGCTGTTGTAGGAACCTGGGCAGCTTCCGCCGCCGCCGTGGTGATGTTTGCGTCGCTGGGGCAGGGGAGTGGCGGGTATAACGCCCCGATGCTGGTGTACGCGCTCGCCGCAACCCTCATGCCGTCCGTGGCGGCCTGTCTTGCGGTGGCCTGGGGCATGCAGTGCCAACGACACGTTGCCGCAGCCACGGAGCCGGCCGTGGGCGGCGTGGTCCTCCCGGCATTGCTGGCCACCACATTCCGTGGGTTCATTTTGGCTGCCCTGGCGTTCTGCGTGCTGATGCTGCAGTCGCTGGCTGCCGGCGGACCAGGCACTGTGGCGGCGGCCGCTGCCGGGGTCATCGCTGTTGAGGGCACCGTTTTCGGCGCTGTTGGAGTGGGGGTGGCGGCTACGGCAGGGAAACCGCGACTGGCCCGGGTGGCGGGTTTGGCGCTCGCCGGAATCCTGGTGGCTGGCTCGGCCGGTGGCGCTGCCGCCCTGGTGCCCCTGGTCCGGGTGGTGGAACCGGTGACCGTGGCAGTGAATGTGCAGTGGGGACCCGCCGGGACACGCCAGGCCTACCAGTGTTCGGAAGTCCCGGCCGGCGTAGCCGAGGTCTACCATACCGAGCGCATCATGTGGCTGGCCGCCTTCAGCCCCTCGGTGGTCTTCCTGGCGCTGGGCGCTGACGCCGATCCGGCCGGGGTTGTCCTGGGATGGGTGCCGTCAGCCATGCAGGAAGCGGGGGACGGCACCCAGGTCCCCTGTGTGAACGGGGAACCGCTGGCCAAGGATTCGGCCAGGATGCCGCTGCCTGTGGTGGGAATTGCCGGCCAGGCCATAGTGGCTGGAGTGCTGCTGGCCGCCGGAAGCAGGACGGCTGGTTCGCGCAGGCGTCCGCGGACCTGACGCGGGCGCGCTTGCGGCTCTTGCGGCGCTTCCCCGGGCCCGGCCCGGCTAGGCAGGGTCCGCCAGGGGCAGGTCAGATGAGGGCGTTCCGGCGTCCCTCGAACGCCCGGCCAAGGGTGACCTCGTCCGCGTATTCCAGGTCGCCGCCCACAGGCAGCCCGGAGGCCAGCCGGGTCACGGTGATGCCGATTGTCTTGAGCATACGGGCCAGGTAGGTGGCGGTGGCCTCGCCCTCAAGGTTGGGGTCCGTAGCGATGATGACTTCCTGGATAGCGCCGTCATTGAGCCGGGTCAGGAGCTCGCGGATGCGGAGCTGCTCCGGTCCGATGCCCGCAATGGGGTTGATGGCGCCGCCCAGCACGTGGTAGCGGCCCCGGAACGACCGCGTGCGCTCCACTGCCAGGACATCCTTTGATTCCTCCACCACGCAGATCACCGCCGGATCCCGGCGCGGGTCACGGCAGATGTTGCACAGTTCCTGCTCGGTGACGTTGCCGCAGGCGGTGCAGAACTTGACCCGTTCCTTGACGGTCGTGATCGCCTCAACCAAGCGCTTCATGTCCTGGGGATCGGCTTCGAGGATGTGGAACGCCAGCCGCTGGGCGGATTTGGGGCCCACCCCCGGAAGGCGTCCGAGCTCATCAATCAGCTCCTGGACAGCACCTTCGTACACGTTTTCCCCTTAGCTTGGGATGGATTGCGGGCAGGGCAAAGACTTAAAGGCGGTCCCCCGTTTGACCGGGCAACCGTCAATATCGCGGTGTGATGGGGCTTCCGTCGGGGGAGCGCTCCTCAATCAGCTTTCCGCCCAGAATACGCTCCACCGCGGCACGGCCGAACACGCCGGACTCTTCGATGGTCTCATCATCGGCGCTGGGGATGTCCTGGACGTACGTGGCAGCAGCTGTCACCGCACGGGCCGGGGCCTTGGCGCGGCCGGCTTCCGCTTCAGGGCTGTTGGAGAGGCGCTGGTAAAGGCTTTGCCGTGCCTCGGCTGCGGCGGCCGGGGACAACTGGGGAGCCTTGGCCGGGGCAGCCTGGGTTGGAGTGGCGGCGGGAGCCGGGGAAGCTGACGCCATGGCGTACTCTGGCTCCCGCGTTATGTCCGGTTCCGCGATGGCTGGTGAGAAACCGCCCCCGCCCGGTTCGTCCGCTCCAAACCGTCCAGCGCCTGCAGATGCTGCAGACGCTGCCAGGCCCCAGTCCGGCTCCGGGCTGGTGCCGGCTCTCGTGACGGGGATTGAAGGTGGTACCTGGGCTGTGGCGGGTTCGTAGCGCGGTGCGGCCACCGGCCCGGTTGGTGCCTCGTCCGGCGCCGCAGGGGAGGCTGCCCTTCCCACGTTGCTTTCTTCACCGACCACCCAGACTCCGGGAGCCTGTTCCACGGCACGGGTCCAAGGATCCTGCGGTTCTGCAGCCGTGCCAGCGGCAGAATGATGCTGCCCGTGAGGCTGGACGCCCGGGACGTTAACGGGGCCGGGGCGTGCCGGCGACGGCCCCTTTGCACCGGAATCGGTGACGGGGGTGCCCGACGGGCCTGAACCGGCCTGCACCCCCGAGGGCTGGGCCCGGTTGGACGGGGCCCAGTCCATGGGAGGTTCTTCGTCCAGAGGGGGAGCGTCCTCGTCCCTGGCCGGTCCCCAGTCGTCGTCGGAATATGAGTAATCTTCCTCCGCGGCGGCGTGGGCCGCCGGAACCGGGGCGGACTCTGCGCGGGGCGGGACCTGCGCAACGGGTTGTCCGGATGCGGGCCGCACGGTACCGCTTCCGGGAGGCGGGGCCGAAAGTGCCGCGGCTGCTGCCTGGGCCGCCACGCCTTCCGGTGCGACGTCGTGGGCCTGGCCCGCATCAGCTTGTCCCTGCCCCGGACGTGCACTTTGCTGATGTTTTGCGTCCGGTACAGAGTGCTGCTGGCTCGCGGCAGCGGGCCCGCCAAGGCCAGGCTGCCGTGCTGCATCGCTGCCCGTCGGAGCAGGTGCCGGCGCCAGCCCCCAAGCGACGTCAGCCGAAGTTGCCGGTGCCACCCGTCCGGCGGGCACTTTTGGGTTTGGGTCAGAGCTCGCCTGCGTGCCGCCACCGGCCGACGCAGTGATCTGGCAGTCGATGCCTACGGTCTTGTGGATGGCCTGGCGCAGATTCTCCGAATGGTCCGCCCGGCCGAAGGCTCCGGCAAGTCCGGACGTGGTGAATGCGAGGGTGAGGCTGTGGCCGTCGAAGGCAGCAACCTGGGCATTGGGTTCAACGAGGGCCCACGTGCTGCGCTTGATTTTGGACAGGGTCTGCAGGACGTCGGGCCAGGCGCGGCGCAAGACCTCCACGTCCCCCATGGGTCCGGGCGCACCGGCAGGCGCCGCCGCGGTGGGTGCCGCTGGGGTGGGCGACTTCTCCGCCTGCCCGGCAGGGGGAGCTGCTTTGGGCTCGGCGGCGGGCGCCGGGCCGGAGCCCTGAGCGGGGCCGGAACCCGGCGTGCGCATGGCACCTTGAGCCGGGCCGGAACCCTGCGTTTCCATGGCATCTTGCGCCGAGCCGGACGCACTCGCAGCGGCCGGCTCCGCCGGGGCCTGCGGCGGCGAGGCAAAGCCGGGGCCGCGACCGGCTGGACGATCCGAGGGGGCAGGGGACGGGCGGTTTCCTGCCGAATCGTCTACCGGCCAGTCGCCGGTGCTGACTCGCGGGGCGGTCAGGGCAGAGCGTGGTCCGCCGGCCGCAGAGGAAGCTTCCCCGACGGAGCCCGCGCCGGGAGCTGCCGGGTCCCCGGGGGCTGCGGTGGCTGCCGGCAATGCCGGGGTGCCGGGCGCCGGGCCCGCAACGGCCGGAGCCGCGGGCGCCGCCTTCGCGGTATCCAGGGCCGGAACACTGGCAGCGGTGGCGCCAGCTGAAGACGCAGGAGCCGAGGGCCTTGCTTCCCGGGCAGCGGCGTTGGCTGCCCCGGAAACGTGCGCCGGCGGAGCGGCAGGTGTGGCGGCAGCTGTGGAGCCGTTCGCACTTGACCCGGCGGGAGCCCCGACGTCGTTCCCGGCGTAGTTCAGCCTGCGCTCCACGCGGTCTATCCGCGCCGCCATGCCGCGCTCGTTTTGCTCCGAGCTGGGCAAAAGGATCCGCGCGCACAGCAGCTCAAGGTGCAGCCGGGGGGAGGTGGCGCCGGTCATCTCGGTCAGCGCGGTATTGGTGACGTCCGCTGCGCGCGACAGCTCGGCCGCCCCCAGGTTGTGGGCCTGGTTCTTCAGGCGGGCAATCTGGTCCGCAGGCATGCCGCGGAGAATGGTTTGGGCGCTTTCAGGCATGGCCTGGACGATGATGAGGTCGCGGAACCGCTCCAGCAGGTCCTCAACGAAGCGGCGGGGATCGTGGCCGGTTTGGATCACCCGGTCCACGGCCCGGAAAACGGTAGCGGAGTCAGAAGCGGCAACGGCCTCAACCACGTCATCGAGCAACGACGCGTGGGTGTATCCGAGCAGTGCCACGGCAAGTTCGTAGTCCAGGCCGTTCGGCCCGGCGCCCGCCATCAGCTGGTCCAGGACGGACAGCGAATCACGGACGGAGCCGCCGCCGGCACGGATCACAAGGGACAGGACGCCGGGGGCCACCGGGACGTTCTCCTGGTTGCACAAGAGCTCCAGGTAGGCCATCAGCGGTTCCGGCGGCACCAGCCGGAACGGGTAGTGGTGGGTGCGGGAGCGGATGGTCCCGATGACCTTGTCCGGTTCCGTGGTGGCGAAGATGAACTTGATGTGTTCCGGTGGTTCTTCCACGATCTTCAGCAGGGCGTTGAAGCCGGCGGACGTGACCATGTGGGCCTCGTCAATGATGAAGATCTTGTAGCGGTCCCGTACTGGTGCATAGGTGGCCCGCTCGCGGAGGTCCCGGGCGTCGTCCACGCCGCCGTGGCTGGCGGCGTCAATCTCGATGACATCCAGCGAGCCGGAACCGCCGCGGGCGAGCTCAACGCAGCTGGGGCAGGTGCCGCAGGGGGTGTCGGTAGGGCCTTGGGCGCAGTTGAGGCAGCGCGCCAGGATACGGGCGGAGGTGGTCTTGCCGCAGCCCCTTGGGCCGGAGAAGAGGTAGGCGTGGTTGACCCGGTTCTTCCTCAAAGCCGTCATCAGCGGCTCGGTGACATGCTCCTGCCCGATAACGTCAGCAAACGAATCTGGACGGTATCTGCGGTAGAGGGCGGTAGTAACTGTCACAGAGAAAACCCTACCAATCCGGGCCGACATCCTGCCGCCCTGTGGGGGAATAGTAAAGACCCCCCATGCACCCGCCAGAGCCCATTTACCCTTGCTACCTTCCGGTCCTGGGGGAGTTCAACAGGATGACGCCACATGAGGGGCCGTCAGACACTTTACCCGAACTTCCGGCGCGACTCGAATCGATTAGCGCCAGCCCTCCACCGGCCAGCTCATAAAGGCTGGCTCCTCATAGGGATGCGCCGCCCGCAGCGCTGCAACCACAGCGTCGAGCAATGCCTGGTCAACCACGCATTCAATCTTGTCCTCGGCCGCCTCCTCCGGCTTTCCCACGTGCCCAAGGTACGGTTCGGAGCCTTCCAGGGGAGTGAAGCGGCCCGTCCCGGGCACGACGAACGAACAGTGCGAGTAATTGCCGATCCTGCCGGCTCCGGCGTTACCGATGGCCGCGAGGACCCGGTCCGTGTGGGAACGCGGGACGTAGACCACCAGTGCATGCAGCTCCTTCATGGTTTCCATCGTGCCCGAAAGCAGCCGGCAAGCGGACGAAACTCGTTGCTTATCCCGGCAACTCCCCGGATTATGGGTACATACGCCGATTGGGGCAATCTCCGATTGTGAGGTGCGTGGCCTGGCTGAACGGGCCGGACCCGGCAGCTCAACGGTGTCTGGGGAATGGACGCGTTGGGGGCGTCCATTTCGTGGTTAAAGTGACGGGCAGCCCTCTCAGGGCCTGTGGAGAACCAGCTTGTTCCGGCCAATTGGGCGATGCGGAAAACATCAGGTAACCTAGTATCTGCTTTTGATTCAGAAGCAGCTGGAGAATTCGCCTAGCGGCCTATGGCGCACGCCTGGAACGCGTGTTGGGTTAACGCCCTCGGGGGTTCAAATCCCCCATTCTCCGCCGGTGAGGACCCGGCTCCCGTTCAATCGGGGGCCGGGTCCTTTCTATTGGTGCGGCGTCATCCCGCCCTCCGCAGCCGCCACGCCCAGCCGCCGAAGCCGTTCCCTGGCGGCCAGCTCGCTTGGACCCCTGTGCCCCAAGGCCAGGCGTGCGACGCCGAGAACCAGCTTCGTTGCGAGCCTCACCGGCAGCGGCAGGGGACCCAGCCGGGGAACTTCCAGCCCGAGCATCCGGCGGTACCTTGGCTCCAGGCTGTATACAGCGCCCGCGAAGAGGAGCCGGTACCCCGGCCGCAGCATCCGGTTCAAGGGCGGGTTGCGGACGAATCCCACTGTCTCTGCCACACGGCCGTCACCCCGGAGATCACCGCTTTCGTACCAGCGGTCCAGCTGCCTGTGCATGTCCGCCTCGGTGAGCGGCGGATCCTCCACTCCCATCAGCCGGCCCGCCTGGGCCCACTCCCGGACATACGCGTCCGGTCCGCCGGGAATCGTGCCTCCCCACAGTTTGTGGGCCGTGAGGAAGGCGTCAGTGAAGGCCAGATGGATCCAGCTGGCCAGGTGCGGATCGTTGGCGCTGTAGGTGCGCTGTGCCCCCTGGTTGTCGCTGTAGCTGCCCTGGACGGCCTCGTGCAGCCGGCGCACCCTCCGTGAGGCGTTCCCGGCGGCGTCCTTGGAGCCGTAGGTCACCGTGAAGATCCAGCGGATGGTGTTGGCCAGCCTGCCCAGGGGATCCTCGCGGAAGTTTGAATGTTGGTGGACGCCGGCAAGGGCGCCAGGGTGCAGGGACTGCATCAGCAGGGCTCGGATTCCGGCGACGATGGGCGACATTGAACCGTGCACCGCCCATACCGCGGAACCGGGCAGGTGGTACCCCGGGTCATCGCCCTCCGCAAGATCCAATTGCCATTGCTGAACCCCTTCGGAACCGTTGCTGAAGGTTCGGACCAAGCGCTTCTTGATGGGGCTGAGGATGCTTTTGATGGTGCACGCCCTCCTGTGGAGAACTCGGCTGTCGAGCTTATCGTAAGCACGATTCAGCGAAGCTGCAGCCGAGTGGTCCGGTGGCCTTGGCGATGCTGCAGTCCGGTGTCTCCCCAAAAAACCCAAAGTGTGCCCGCTGCGGGGTTCACAGGGCAGCGACTGTATGTTCACATGGTAGGTACCCGTCAAGACAATGCGCGGGTGGCCACGTCCTGGAGTCAGTCTTTTGGGCACTCACGCGGTATCCGGGAAACACGATAAGAACCCCAATGGCCTTCGCCTGCATGGTGCGCGCACCGTGGCCGCCACCGGGGTGCTCGCCATCTCCGTCTGCGCGTTCAACCTCTCCGGCAGCAGCTCTGAACCGGGAACCGCCACGGCCTCCGTTGCCCATGCCGGTGCCGGTGCCGCGGGGAATCTTTTAGGTGACGGAACCGGCGCTGATGGCGGGACCAATGGCAGAGCGGCGGCGGGGGGTGCACCGCCGTCGGACGGCCTTGTAGCCGCTGCCCCCCTGGCTGTTGCCATCCTGTCCGATCCCCAAGCTGAAGCCGGTTTTCCGCGTCCGCTCCCGGGCAGCTCCGCCGAGGGTGCTCCGCCAGCGCTGACCGTTGAGCTGACAGGGTTGGGAAGGCCGCCGGCGGGTTATCTCATGGCGCCCCTCAAACTGCTGATTCCCACGTCGCCCTTCGGATTCCGGGTAAGCCCGCTCTCCGGGCTGGCTGGGGATTTCCATCTCGGCCAAGACTATTCGGCCCCGTGCGGCACCCCGGTCTACGCTGCGGATTCAGGCGTGGTCCGTGCGGCCGGATGGCATCCCTGGGGCGGCGGCAACCGGGTTGAAATCGATCACGGCAACGGACTCATCACCACCTACAACCATTTGGAGTCCATTGCCGTCCGCAGCGGTGACTCCGTCAGAGTTGGCCAGGCCATTGCCAGGGTAGGCACCACCGGGTGGTCGACGGGATGCCACCTGCATTTCGAAACAATCCTCAACGGACGCCACACGAGTCCGCTGCAATGGCGCCTGATGGCGGTATGGCCAGTCGGAGCCGGGCCCGCTGAGTCGCTGACCTACCTGCCAGGCACCAGTGTTCCGTCCATAGGGCCGGTGCCCATACGCTGGACCATCCCGATGGGGCAGGGCAGCAAGCCTCCTTCGGCCGCTCCATGGGCAAATTTGCCGACGACGGCGGCTGGCTCCTCCGCCGGGCCGGCATCCTCGTTGCTGCTGGCTGCGACGGTTGACCCGGGGGCGCCGTCGACGTCTGAGAGTGGGACGTCGTCGTCGCCGTCGCCGTCTGAGTTTGACCCGGGGACGTCGTCGCCGTCGCCGTCTGAGACCGGCACGCCGGTTCCAGTTGAACCTGCCCCGGTTGAGCCGGCTCCCACCCCCATCGAACCGGCACCGACCGAACCGGCGCCGACCGAACCGGCGCCGACCGAACCTGCGCCGGTTGAGCCGAGTCCGGTTGAGCCGGTTCCCCCGCCCAGCGAACCTGCACCGACCGAGCCGGCCCCGGTTGAGCCGGTTCCAGTTGAACCTGCCCCGGTTGAGCCGGTTCCCACGCCCATCGAACCTGCACCGACCCAGCCCGCCCCGGTAGAGCCGGTTCCGGTAATACCGGCCCCGGTTGAGCCGGTTCCGGTTGAACCGGCCCCGGTTGAGCCGAGTCCGGTAGAGCCGGTTCCCACCCCCACCGAACCTGCACCGACCGAGCCCGCCCCGATTGAGCCCGCCCCGATTGAGCCCGCGCCGACCGAACCCGCCCCCATCGAACCAGCGCCATAGGCAACCGGCCCCTCACCGGTGCCTTAAAAGTGCGCCGGGATCCTTGCAGGAAACGCCCAGCCCTGACCAATACCGCGGTCCGTTGGTGACGAATTCCATGCATGGACAACCTTTTGGGGAAGCGGTCTGTAACCGACCTGTACCGGATCCCGCTGACCCTGAACGACGGTGCCCCGACCGATTTTGGCAGGTTCAAGGGCAAAGCGGTGATGGTGGTCAACGTTGCCTCCAACTGCGGGTTCACGCCCCAGTACACGGGGCTTGAGACGCTGTATCAAAAATTCCGGGACCGGGGGTTTGAAGTACTCGGCGTACCGTGCAACCAGTTCGCAGGCCAGGAACCCGGCAGCGACAGCGAAATCGCCGAATTCTGCCAGCGCAACTTCGGGGTCACGTTCCCCCTCACCCTCAAGGCGGACGTCCGTGGCAGGAACCAGCACCCGCTTTTACGCGGAGCTCACCAAGTTCAAGAGCGGGCTGCTGCCCGGATTAGTGAAATGGAACTTTGAGAAGTTCCTGGTCAACAGGGACGGCCGGGTGGTGAACCGCTTCGCGCCAACCGTGGAGCCCGATTCGGCGGCGGTTATCGACGCCGTCGAGGAGGCCCTCTGTTGAAAAACGGGCCCTTCGCCGAACCGGGCGGCTGAAAAGCGCAGTTCTTTCATCTTTTTCCACATCAACTACGGCGATTTACCCAAAGTTTGCCAAATGTCTGATTGGATAAACATTACTGAAGGGTACAAGGGAAGCGCCGTTTCCCACCGAACCACAGAGGCAGCAATGGAGCACATCGAGGCCGAACATCCCCGGCCACGCCACTTCCTACTCCACCTGAGCGATCCCCACTTGATGGGAGGTCCGGATCCCCTTTACGGCGTCGTTGACAGCGAAGCACGCCTTATCCAGCTCTTCGAAGAGGTGAAGGCGTCCGGGGCGCGGCCGGAGGCCGTGATCTTCACCGGCGACCTCGCCGACAAGGGCGATCCTGAAGCCTATGTGAAACTGCGGGCAATCGTTGAGCCCGCCTGCGAGGAACTCGGCGCTCAGGTGATCTGGGCGATGGGCAACCACGACAACCGTGAAAACTTCCGGACGGGACTGCTGGACGAAGCCCCGAATGACGCGCCCGTGGACAAGAGCTACTCCGTCAACGGGCTGCGCGTCATCACCATGGACACCTCAGTTCCCGGGTATCACCACGGCGAGCTGAGCCCGTCGCAGCTGGACTGGCTGACGCGGCAACTGGACACTCCTGCCCCCGACGGCACCATCCTGGCGCTGCACCACCCGCCCATACCGTCCATCCTGGACCTCTCGGTCCTGGTAGAGCTGCGTGACCAGGCGTCGCTGGAGGCAGTAGTCCGGAACTCGGACGTCCGCACCATCCTCGCGGGCCACCTGCATTATTCGACCACGGCGAGCTTCGCCGGCATCCCTGTCTCCGTGGCATCGGCCAGTTGCTACACGCAGGACCTCAATGTTCCCGTTGGCGGCACACGGGGCCAGGACAGCGGGCAATCCTTCAACCTGGTCCACGTGTACGAGCACACCATCGTCCACTCGGTAGTTCCGCTGGGCCGTTCCACCACGGTGGGGGAGTACGTCTCCCCGGAAGAGACCGAGTTCCGGCTGGCCGCCGCCGGGATCCGGATTCCAGAAACCGCCAAGCAGCGGAACAGCGCGAAGATCGGGCTCCCCACAAGCCGGTAGGCCGCTGCCTACTTTTCCCAAGGCGCCTTGATGGGGAAGTACTTCTCCAGGAAGTCCGTGACCAGTTTGGCGCGCTCGTCGGCATCCACCTCGGGGAAGCTGCCGTCGTTCAGGCAGAAGAAATCCATGTTCCGCTTGGCCAGCAGCTTGGGCAGGTAATTCAGTCCCGTCCGCATGGTGGTGTCCACGTAACGGACCTTCGCCGCCGTCTGGGTCACCGCCCGGCCCGTCAGCAGGGCGTAGTAGTGGTAGAAGGAGTTGGTCACGGAGATGTTGTCCGCCGCCCGGAAGCGGCTGGCCGCCGTCTTCCGGAATTCCTCAGGGAACTCGCGCTCCATCTTCGCCACCACGCTGCGCCGCAGCGGCGCGGCTGTGTGCTCCAGGTGCCGGGTAGTGATGCGGCCGAACCTGTTCCATAACAGCTTGCGGTTGACACGGGCCGCGTTCTCGAACCCGCTCCGTTCTGCAGCATTCTCGCCCAGCCCGATCCGGGTCTCCGCCTCAATGAACTTGGTGATGCCGCCCGGCGTGAAGAACAGGTCCGGGCTGACCGGCCGGCCGAAAAACATGTCGTCATTGGAATACAGGAAGTGCTCGGACAGGCCTTCGATGTTGTGGAGCTGGCACTCCACCGCCTGGGAGTTGTGGGTGGGCAGCACGGAGGGGTCCGAGAAGAACTCCTCACTGCGGACAATGGTCACTGACGGGTGTTCCGCCAGCCACGCGGGTGCCGGTGAATCCGTGGCAATGAAGATGCGGCGGATCCAGGGCGCAAACATGTAGACGGACCGCAGCGCGTACTTGAGTTCGTTGATCTGCCGGAAGCGGGCCTCATGGTCATCCCCTTCGCCCAGGACAACGTCCTTCTGCTGGGCCCGGCGGGCGGCAATGTACTCAGGGGAGCTGCCGTCCACCCAGGAGAACACGAGGTCGATGTCGAAGCTGATGTCGCTGGCGTGGTCCGCGAACATGTTCTCGATGGTGGGCCAGGTGTGGCCATAGCGTTCAACGGTGCCGCGGACAGCGTCCTGCCGGAGCAGGGTCCTGCGCGTGAGGGAATTCTCGATCGGCAGGATGATCTCGTCGCCCTTGAAGGACCACAGCTCAAGCTGGACACCTGCGGAGGCACCGAACTCGAAGCCGCCGGCCGGCTCCACCCGCGGCCGGTACAGGCGGAAGATGCGCGCCTTCCGGTTGGAGGAGAGTTCGCCGTCTGCAACCAGCAGGGAGGTCTTCTTCTTGGCGTCCACGGTCATGGAGTAGAAGGGTTCGTCCTGGCAGGCTTCCACCAGGGCGGCCCTGAGCTTCTTCCGGTCTTTCCAGTCCAGGGCAACGACGGGACGGTCATTGTTGCCCCTGACCAGCAGGTAGGCCAGGCCGGCGTTGGCAAGCACATTCCTGACAAACAGCAGGTCCTCCACCATGGCCTGGTACGGAGTCCTGTTGTAGTTGATCAGCGCGATGCGGCCCTTGTGCGTGATGACGTCAGGGCGCGGGTTGAGGCGCTGCTCAGCTTCTGCGGAGGTGATTTCCGCGTGAAATTGTTCCTCTACGGATGCCTGGCCGCCGTAGTAGACCTCGTCTTGAACCGGTGCTTCTGTAATGATGGTCTCCGTGCTGCGTATTAGTTAGCGTTCCTATGTGCATGATAGCCCCGCCCGTAAAACGGCAGGGTCCGGGCAACCAATGCCCGGAAGGGGCTTAGGCGCCCAGCGCCTCCCGCCAGCTGCGCAGGAAAGCACCGCCGGCGTCGTCGTGGATTACGGACGCCCCAAGCCCCAGGTCCTCGGCGGTCAGGACTTGGTACGGTTTTTCCGGGATACCGTCCGCGGGCCGGACATCCACGTGCTTGACCGGGTGGTCGTTGTGGTGAAGCCAGTCAGCCATGGCATAGTCCGTGCGCGAATCGCCAACGGTCCGCCAGGCCTCCGGGGTGATGCCCTGTGCCGCGAGCAGCTCCACTGCCCGGCTGGCTCCCAGGTCCTTCCCAAGCCGCACCGATTCAATGTCCGTGGAAATGATGGTGGGGTCCACCCGGTAGTCAACCTCGTCGTCGGAATTGGGGGCGTGGTGGTCCAGCCGCACCACTCCCAGCCCGTGGCGGGCCATCAGCTCCATGGCGTCGGCGTCGAAGAGTTTTTGCTCCGCCAGGTACTCGGCGCTGGGCACCTCGATGTGCTGCTCCACGGACACCATGGCCCTCTTGGTTTCGTCAAAGAACATGTGCGCGGCATAGTCCTCTGCCACCATCCGCCGGATGTCGTCCCCGTAGGCTGCCGGCACGGCGAGTTCGCGGTCCACATGGATGGGGCCGGGCCCGGCCGCGGTGTAGCTGAACCAGACGGCGCCCTTCTCGCAGACGGCGTGGATGATGGTGCCTGACGGAATCCCGGCGGCGATCATGGGTTCCATGACCTGTTCCCTGATGAACGCGTCAGAGCGCCCGGTGTTGAAAACAACGGGGATGCCGGCGGCGGCGAGGGCCACCAGGTCATCGATGATCTCCCGCTTCACATCGCGGGTGACCGGACTTGCCACCGGCCCGTCCACGTCGAGCAGGAGTGCCAGAGGCGGCGTGGCGCGTGCATGGGCTCCTGGTGCGGACACGGCGGGGGACTCGGATGCTGTCATGCATCTATTCTCTCAGCAGCGCCGGGCGCGGGCTGTTCCCGGCGGGTATTGGGCACCGCATGTGACACATGGTCACTGTTTGGCCACAACCTGCAACAGGCACGCCCGGGCACTTTCGCTGGACGTGCAGGATGCCTAGTGTGGCAAGGTGATATTCAAAGCTGTGGGCGAGGGCCGCCCTTACCCCGACCATGGTTACATGACGCCCAAGGATTGGGCTTCGCTCCCGCCGCGGCCAGTCCGGCTGGATGAGCTGGTGACCACTAAGCGAACCCTTGACCTGGAAGCCCTGCTGGCCGAGGACTCCACCTTTTTCGGTGACCTGTTCCCGCACGTGGTGCAGTACCAGGGAACCCTGTACCTGGAGGACGGGCTGCACCGCGCCGTCCGCACCGCCCTGCACCAGCGCACCGCAATCCACGCGCGGGTCCTGGTGATAGATGGCTAGGAAGAAGCAGCAGGACGTCAGCGTCCTCCACGGCCACCGCGTTGTCACCGGCCCCGAGCTGCGGGCCACCTTTGAAGCGGCCCGCGAGGCCGACGATACGGCGCGCGTGCGCCGCCGGGCGCTGCACGGGGTTGTCCTGGTCCTTCTCATTGGCCTGATCCTGGCGGCCATCATTACCGCGCTGGCCATCATCGACGGACGGCTGAAGTTTCCCGCCGCAGCGCCGGCCGAGGAGGCCGTCTCCACCTGCCCCGCCGCCACTTTCGACTACACCCCCCACGACCAGATCAACCTCAACGTCTATAACTCCACGAGCAGGCCCGGGCTGGCCCGCTCGGTGGCGGATGAGTTCCTGGCCCGGAAGTTCGTGGTGGGGGCGGTGTCCAACATCGACGCCGGCTACCGTGGCATTGCGGCTGTGGTTTCCGGAGCCGCCGGCCAGGCCGCTGCCTTCAGTGTCCAGCGCAACCTGCCGGGTTCGGACTATTTCCAGGACAGCAGGACAGACGGAAGCGTGGACGTGATCCTCTCCCAGAACTACAGCGCCCTGGCCCCGCCCGAGCTCGTTGACCAGACACCCGGGAAGCTGAGCTGTCCGAGGGAAAGCCGGCGCATTGCCGACGACGACAAATGGCCCGTCATACCGTCGGCGGCGCCAACTCCGTGACGCGTGGCCAGCCGCCCGCCCACTGCGGTGCTGCTTAGCCCGCCACGGCGGGAAGCGGGGCCAGCCGGACGGGGCGGCCGTCGTCGTCGAACCTTGCCCCGGCGCCCAGCTGGATGAAGCGAACCGTCCTGGCCACCCGGGCTTCCAGTTCGGCGGGCTCATCGCTGCCCCGGGCCGCGCTGGAGGACAGGGTGCCCAGGATCAGCTGTGCCTGCTGGTTGACGTCCGCCACTGGGAGGTAGCCCTGTTCCATTCCGTCCCGCAGGATCCCCTGCAGCAGGATGCTCAGCTCGCCCACGTGGTTGGCGAGTTTGGCAAAGGACGACGGCGAGAGCACGGCTCCCATGGCAGGTCCCGGGGGGAGGTGGCGGCGGCTGAGGTCCACCACCTGCGCGCGGACGTACAGCGCGAGCCTGTCCACGGGGTTGTCCAGGCGCCCCAACGAGTCACGCAGTTCGGAGAGGAACTTTTCGGTCTCATCCAGGGCGTAGGAGATCAGCAGTTCTTCGATGTCCGCGTAGTAGTTGTAGACGGCGGTCCGGCCCACCCCGGCGTGCCGTGCAACGTCCGTCATGGTCAGCCCGGGCAGCCCGTGCGAAAAAAGGAGTTCGCCGAAGGCCGTAAGGATACGCCGCTGGGTGTCCGCTCGCTGCTCGGCGTTGGTGGCCGCTGAAATCCTGGGCATACAGACACTTTACCGCCGTGTGTCAGTAAACGCCCCGCCCCTTCCTGCTGCGCTTTCCTAGGCCGGGCAGCCGTCCGGTCCGCAGGCCTCCCCATCACCGGAGTTGACCATGACAAGGGGATTGGCTTCCTGCCATGCCTGGTTCAAGGCGGCAGTGAAGGTCCCGGCGGGTTGTGCCCCGGAGAGTCCGTACTTCCGGTCGATCACGAAGAACGGGACGCCGCTGATGCCCAGGGACCGGCCCTCCTCAAAATCGTAGCGGACTGCGTCCGCGTACTTGTCCGTGGTGAAGAGTTCATCCACTGCGTCGGGGTCGATGCCGAGCCCGACGCCGAGCGACGCAAGGTACTGCCGGCTGCCGATGTCCTTGCCATGCTCGAAGTGGTCGCTGAGCAGGCGTTCCTTTGCAGCGTCCTGCTTGCCGTGGGCAGCGGCAAGGTGGATCAGGCGGTGCGCGGTGAAGCTGTTTGCCACCACCACCGAGTCGAACCGGTAATTCAGGCCCTCGGCCTTCGCCTGGCCGGCAACGTGGCCGAACATCGCCGAGACCTGCTCCGCGGGGATGCCCTTGCGGGAGCTCAGGTACTCGAGTTCCGTGCCGTCATAGTGCTCGGGAAGGGTGGGGTCCAGCTGGTAGCTGCGCCAGGTGACGTCCACGTAATCACGGTGCGGGAAGGCCGCAAGGGCAGCTTCGAAGCGCCGCTTGCCAATAAAGCACCACGGGCAGGCAACATCGGACCAGATCTCTATCTTCATGCTGGAGGTAACCGCGGACTCCGGGCCGCCATTCCGGACCCGGGTGTTAGTTGCCGCACAGTGGGTCTTGTCTGCGGGCCGGTTCCGGGCAATAGTCAGACTGTGGGTTGAGCAGACGGCCCCTCGGGGTGTCAACCCGAACCAGCGCCGCGGGCCGGACGGTTTCCGCGGAACAAGGTGCCCGGCCCGCTGGGGAGCCCGGCCTGTCATTATCCTGGAGGTCAGGGATGCGGATAGGACTGGTTGCAGGACCGTGGATTTCGGTGCCGCCTGCAACATACGGCGGAACCGAAAGAGTTGTGGACAGCCTGGCCAGGGGCTTTGCCGCTGCCGGGCATGACGTGCTGCTGGCGGCACCATCTGACAGCACCTGCCCGGTGCCGAGGGTTCCGGGGATGCGGCCGTCGGCTCCGGAGGACCTGAACTTCACCCTCTCCGAACTGAGCCACGTGGCGCGCGCCTATGCGGGAATGGACGGCGTGGACATCATCCACGACCACACGATGGCCGGCCCCCTGTATTTACTGCGGCCGGAACGGACCCCTGTGGTGACCACCATTCACGGCCCGCTCAATTCACAAGCGCAGGACATCTACCGTGCCATTGCGCGGAAGGCGGCGGTCATCGCCATTTCCCGTGACCAGGCTTCGCACGCACCTGGCGTGCCCATCACCCGCGTGATCCATCACGGGATGGATCTTTCCTCCGTGCCGATGGGCTCCGGCCGTGGGGGCTATCTCTGCTTTGTGGGCAGGGCCTCCCGGGACAAGGGATTGCTGGAGTCAGTCATGATTGCCCGCGAGGCGGGAATACCGCTCAGGATCGCCGTCAAAATGCGTGAGCCGGATGAGATCCGCTATTTCCGTGATGCCATCGAACCCGTCCTCGGATCGAATGAGGAATTCGTGGGGGAAGTGGACGATGCATCGAAGTACCGGCTGATGGGTGAGGCGTTCGCCTTCCTCAACCCCATCCAATGGCCGGAGCCTTTCGGCCTGGTGATGATTGAGGCGCTGGCTACAGGAACCCCGGTGATCGGCACTGCGGTTGGCTCGGCAGCCGAAATCATCGACCATGGACGGACCGGGTACCTGGGGCGAACGGACGAGCTGGCCGGTTTCGTGGAGATGGCTGCGGGCCTGGACCGGGCGGTGTGCCGAAGGGCGGTGGAGGAACGCTTCAGCGAGGAACGCATGGTGAACGAGTACCTCCGGCTCTTCGAGAAGCTGCTGGCAGGGGAGGCCCCCTCGGGGGTTCCGGATGCGGTTGGTTTGCACCAGAATCTTTAAGGGACGGTCTTCCGAACCGTGGTAAGTCCGCCTCCCAGCAAAGGAGCCCTTTCCCTTGACTGCATGGAACGCCGACACCGAGGCCGCCGCATCCGAATCAGGTTCGGTGACGGTGCTGGAAGGATCCTCGTTCTGCATCTCTTCCGGCACTGGGGACATCAGTTCAGATACCGGCACGAACGGTGCTTTCTACCAGGACACGCGCATCATTTCCCACTGGATCCTCCGGGTTAACGGCTCCTTGCGCGAACCGTTGGCGGCGCAGCGGCCCAAGCCCTTCGAAGCCACCTTCGTTGGGAGGGCCCAGTGGCCGGACGGCCGGTTCGACAGCCCGCTGGTGGTCCGCCAAACCCGCCACATCGGCCCCGGCCTGCAGGACGACATCACGCTGGAGAACTACTCGGCGGAGGCTGTGGATTGCGACATCGAACTCCTTGTCGGTGCAGACCAGGACGATCTTTTCGACGTCAAGGTGGGCCGCACGTCCAAGCATGCTGAGGCCGCCCGCACGGTCCGCGACGGCCAGCTCGTAATCGAAAGCGCCCGGAACGGCCAACGGCGGGGAACGGCTGTCCGTGCCCGCGGCGCCGCGGTCAGCACAGACGGGCTCCGCTTCCGGGCCACCATTCCGCCGCGCGGCAAATGGGCCACCAGCATCATCGTGGTCCCCCTGATCAACGGGCAGGCCCCGGCGGACGCCTTCACCGAGAACGGGCTGCCGCACCACCGGGAAGGCGCCCGCCGGCACCGGCACTGGGAGCAGAACGTCCCGCTCATCACCGTTGCGGACGCCAACCTGCAGGCTCTGTTGAACCGCAGCCAAAGCGACCTGGGGTCCCTGCGGATCTTCGATCCGCACCACCCGGAACGGGTGGCCGTTGCCGCCGGGGCCCCCTGGTTCATGGCGCTGTTCGGCCGCGACTCCATCCTCTCCTCCTACATGAGCCTGATGGTGGACCCTAAGCTGGCGGCCGGGACGTTGCAGACCTTGGCTGGCCTCCAGGGGACGAAAGTGGACACGGACTCCGAGGAGGAACCGGGGCGCATCCCGCACGAAGTGAGGTTGGGCGTCACCGCGGGGCTGGCGCTGGGGGGCAGCGCCTATTACGGCACCGCTGACGCCACCCCGTTGTTTGCAGCCCTTGTTGGCGAGCTGAGCAGGTGGGGGCAGTCAAAGGACATTGTGCAGCCGTTGGTGCCCCACGTGGACAGGGCTTTGGAATGGATCGAGCGGTACGGGGACCGCGACGGTGACGGGTTTGTGGAGTACCTCCGGCCCAACGACCATGGACTCGTCAACCAGGGGTGGAAGGATTCCTGGGACGGCATCAACTTCGCGGACGGGACCATGGCCGAGGCGCCCATTGCCCTCTGTGAAGTCCAGGCCTATGTCTACTCCGCCTATGTGGGCCGGTCCCTGCTGGCCCGCTGGAGCGGCGACCGTGCGCTGGAACAGCACTGGGCTGAACGCGCCGCCGATTTGAAGACCGCGTTCAACGAGAAGTTCTGGCTGCCGGACAAGGGCTATTTCGCCGTGGCGCTGGATAAGGACAAGCGGCCGGTGGACGCGTGTACGTCAAACATGGGGCACTGCCTTTGGATGGGCATCGTGGACGAGGACAAGGCGGCCTCCGTGGTGGAGCACCTGATGTCCCCGCAGATGTTCACCGGCTGGGGGATCCGCACCCTCGGATCGGACATGGGTGCCTACAACCCGGTGAGCTACCACAATGGTTCTGTGTGGCCGCATGATTCGGCCCTGGTGGCCACCGGGCTGATGCGTTACGGGTTCGTGGAGGAAGCACGCAAGGTGGCCACCGGAATCTTCGACGCCGCTGAGCATTTTGACGGCAGGCTGCCCGAACTGTTCTGCGGTTTTGACCGGGGCGAGTTCTTCGGGCCGGTGGCGTACCCCACCGCCTGCTCGCCGCAGGCATGGGCGGCGGCGGCGCCGGTGCAGCTGGTCCGGGCACTGCTCCGTTTCGACCCCGTTTTCACGCACGGGGTAGTGCACCTGGCGCCGATCCTGCCGGAGGAGGTGGGCGAGTTCCGGGCCGAAAACGTGCTCCTGGACACCGCCCGGATCAACATCAGGGCGTCCGGGACCCACGGCACCGTGGAGGGGCTGCCGCCGGGCCTCAAGCTCCTGGCGGAACCGCGCCCGCCCCTGGCCTACCCGCCTGAGTACGCATAAGAAGGCGGTGGAGGCCGGTCACGGGAGGGCTCGCTCCAGCACGAAATCGTGCTCCACGATATGTCCCAGCCGGAACGACCTGGTTCCCACCTTGCGGAACCCTGACTTTTCGTAGAACCGGATGGCGCGGGCGTTCTGGCTGTTGACCCCGAGCCACACACCGGCTGCGCCTGATCCGGCCGCGGCCTGGAGGCTCGCGCGCATCAGCTCCGCAGCGGGGCCCAGGCCGTGGTGCCCGGGATGCACATAGCACTTGCTAAGCTCCACCGCCGGCGTCAGTGTCAGCACCGAGCACACCTCCGGGTCCTCCGCGGGGCGGGTCAGCAGGAGGCTGTACCCGCGGAGGGCACCCTCCACGTCGATCACCAGGACCGTGACGTCCGGGGCGCCGAGGTACGTCCGGAAGTGCCGTTCGCTGAGGGTGTTCGCCAAATGCGACGCAATGTCTTCAGGCGACGTCGACGGCGGGCACGCCAGCGGAAACGTGACGGCTGCCAGGGCTGCCAGCGCCTCGGCGTCGTCCGTTGTTGCAGGGCGGATGGTGTGGGTCATGCAGGGATTCTACGTGCGCGCCCCTGGGAGCTATTGCTTGAAGGCGGCGTCGAAGGAGGTGTTCGACGGCGGGAAGTCGAACTTTTTGAGGGCAGCCAGGGCTTCGGGGGCACCATGGAGGCGGTCCATGCCTGCGTCTTCCCACTCCACGGAGATGGGGCCGTCGTAGCCGATCGCGGACAGGGCGCGGAAGGACGCTTCCCAGGGGACATCGCCGCGTCCGGCGGAGACGAAGTCCCAGCCCCGGCGCGGATCGCCCCAGGGCAGGTGGGAACCCAGGACGGTGTTCCGGCCGGTCTGGCGGAGCTTGGTGTCCTTGCAGTCCACGTGGTAGATCCGGTCCTTGAAGTCCCAGATGAAGGAGACGGGGTCGATGCCCTGCCACATCATGTGGGACGGGTCCCAGTTCAGGCCGAACGCTTCGCGGTGGCCGATCGCTTCGAGGGTGCGGACGGTGGTCCAGTAGTCGTAGGCGATTTCGGAGGGGTGGACTTCGTGGGCGAAACGGACGCCGCATTCGTCGAAGACGTCCAGGATGGGGTTCCAGCGGTCGGCAAAGTCCTGGTAGCCGGCGTCGATGACTTTTTCCGGGACGGGCGGGAACATGGCCACGTACTGCCAGATGGAGGAGCCGGTGAAGCCGACGACGGTGTCCACGCCCAGTGCCTTGGCGAGCCTGGCGGTGTGCTTCATTTCCTCGGCGGCCCGCTGCCGGACGCCTTCGGGATCGCCGTCGCCCCAGACCTTCGCTCCGACGATGTCCTGGTGGCGGAAGTCGATGGGGTCATCGCACACGGCCTGGCCCTTGAGGTGGTTGGAAATGGCCCACACCTTGAGGTTGTACTTGTCCAGGATCTCGAGTTTGGACTCGACGTAGCCGGGTTCGTCCCAGCGCCAGGCGTCCAGGTGGTCGCCGGACACGGCAATTTCCAGGCCGTCATAGCCCCAGCCGGACGCCAGTTTGGCGACCTCTTCGAAGGGCAGGTCGGCCCACTGGCCGGTGAACAGGGTAAACGGGCGGGGCATGTCAGGCTCCTTCGGTGGTACCGGCTGTGCCGGCTGCCGGGGTTGCGGCGGGGGAGAGTTGGACCAGGGTGCTGTTGGAGGCGGCGGATTGCTCCACCGCGTCCAGGATGCGCTGGACTTCCAGTCCGTCGTCGAACGACGGCGATGGCGCGGTTCCGGAGCTGACGGCCAGCAGGAAGTCGCGGACCTCGTGCGTGAAGGTGTGCTCCCAGCCGATGATGTGGCCCTGCGGCCACCACGCATCCACGTAGGGGTGCTCCGGCTCGCTGACCAGGATCCTCCGGAAGCCCTGCTCCCGGGCGGGGGCGGTGGCGTCCAGGAACTGGAGTTCGTTGAGGTTTTCCAGGTCGAACCGGAGGGCTCCCTTGTCGCCGAAAACCTCGAGCTGGAGGGAGTTTTTCCGGCCGGTGGCCACCCGGGATGCCTCCACTGAGGCGATCGCTCCGGAGGCGAGGGACAGTGTTGCCCAGGCGGCGTCGTCGACTGTCACATCTTCAAGCCCGCTTGCAGGGCCTCGCGGGCTGGGGCGCCGGTTGACGAAGGTGTGCACACGGCCCGAGACTTCCGTGACCCGGTCATCGAGCAGGAACAGGACCTGGTCGATCGCGTGGGAGGCGATGTCGCCGAGCGCGCCGGAGCCCGCGGTTTCCTTCTTCAGCCGCCAGGACATGGGCGCCTGGTCATCCGCGAGCCAGTCCTGCAGGTAAGCGGCGCGGACGTGCCTGACTGTTCCGATCCTGCCCTCGGCGATGAGCTCCTTGGCCAGGGCGAGAGCCGGGACCCTGCGGTAGTTGAACCCGACCATCGACTGCACGCCCTTGGACCGGGCATGTGCTGCGGCAGCCGTCATTGCTTCAGCCTCGGCCATTGTGTTGGCCAGCGGCTTTTCCAGCAGGACGTGCTTGCCGGCATCCAGGGCGGCAATGGCGATTTCCGCGTGCATCCAGCCCGGGGCGCAGACGTCGATGATGTGGATGTCGTCCCGGTCCAGGACCGTGCGCCAGTCGGTGGCCGTTTCCGCCCATCCGTACTTGGCGGCAGCCTCCGAGACCGCGGCGGCGTCGCGGCCCACCAGGACCTTCTGCTCGAACGCGGGGACGTCGAAGTAGCTGGCGACGTTCCGCCACGCATTGGAGTGCGCCTTGCCCATGAAGGCGTAGCCGATCATGGCCACGCCCAGCGGAGGGTTGCCCGGACTGGTGGCGTCCAAGGTGGTGCTGTCCTTCGACAGCGGTGGCGTGTGCGGCGTCCTCATGGTGTTGCTCCTAAAGCTATTGTGGCTGGCCGTAAAAACGGCCCTTGCTTGGCTGGCCCGCGTTCCGGTAATGCTCGGTGCTACTTGACCGCGCCCGCGGATAGGCCCGCGACCAGGTGCTTCTGCACCAAAATGAACCCGATCAGGACGGGCAGACTGACGACCACGGAGGCGGCCATGAGTTGGTTCCAAAACACGTCGGATTCGCTGGCGTAGGCCTTGAGCCCAAGGGAGAGTGTTTTGGTTGCTTCATTGGTCAGGACAGAGGCGAACAGTACCTCACCCCAGGCTGAGATGAAGGAGTACACCGCAACTGCAATGATGCCCGGTTTGGCGACTGGCAGAATGACTCGGAACAGGGCGCCCATGCGGCCCGTTCCATCGATCATCGACGCTTCCTCAAGCTCTTTCGGGATGGAGGCAAAGTACCCGCTAAGCATCCATATGGCAAAGGGCAGGGTAAACGTCATGTACGTGATAATCAGCCCAAGATAGGACCCCTGCAACTGCAGCCCCGTCATGTTCCGGATCTGCGTGAAGATCAAGTAGAGCGGAAGCAGGAAAAGGATACCGGGAAACATCTGCGTGGACAGTACCGTAAGGCTAAAGACCCGTTTTCCTTTAAACTGCAGCCGGGCTATGGCGTAGGCGGCCAACACGGCAACCGTAACGGAAAACGCGGTGGCGCAAATCGTGATGATGAGGCTGTTCTGGAAGTACTTGGCCAGCGGCACCGTGGTCCAGATGTCCAGGTACGGGGAGGCCGTGATTTCGCGGGGGACCCACTTGAACAGGCCGGCGACGTCCTTGAGTGGTTTCAGCGACGTTGATACCACCACGTATAGGGGTATGGCCACCCAGAGGGACAGGATGGTCAGGACAACATTCCTAAGGATTCGGAAATTGCGGGTCTCAATCATTGTCGGCTCCCTTTGGCAGCACCATGCGGATGTAGAAAACGGAGGCAATGAACAGTGCGATTAGTAGCAGAACGCTCATGGCGCCGCCCAGTCCGAAGTTCCAGCTGCCGAACGAATTCTGATAAATCAGTGGCGAAATGAGTGTGGCTTCCTTTGGAGACGAGGCGCCGAACAAGACAAAGGGAATGTTGAACTGGTTGAAGGTCCAGAGGGACATGACCATCAGAAGCACACCGTTGGCAGGTCGGACCATGGGCAACGTGATTGTGCGGAATTGCTGCCATAGCGAGGCGCCATCAATTGCCGCTGCTTCGTACACATCGTTGGGGACATTTTGGAGGGCCGCCATCAGCATGAGGAAGGCGAAGGGCCAGAGCTGCCAGACATTGACCACGATCATGGCGCCGAAAGAGTTCTCTCCGAGCAGCCAAAACGGCCGCTCGTCCCCGAAGAGATGGAACGTATCTACCAGGATCTGGTTCACAGCTCCATCGCGCTGATTGAACATGAAGGCCCAGGCGATAGTTCCGACGTAGGCAGGCAGTGCATAGGGGACCAGGAAGAAGGTCCGCAGGAGGGCCCTGCCCTTGAAGTTGGATGAAAGAAACACTGCACCCGCCATACCCAAGACCCAGGAGAAACCGACGACAAGGATGGTGTAGCCCAATGTTCGCCCAACGGTGCTGAAGAACGCCTGTCCAATGGTGCTTTCGGGATTGAGGCCGTTGACGAAGTTCTGCAAGCCCACGAAGGGGGCATTGAGCCAGTTCGTAAGATTAAGTTGCGTCAGGGAGATGAAGGCAATCCAAATGCCGAGGAGCATCGGGCCGATGTGGATCAGGAGTTCAAGGAGTGCGGCCGGGAGGATCAGGCCGTAGGGGAGGAATGAGCGGCGCTGCTTGCGTACTTGCTGCGCGGTGGCGGCCTTCGGTTGGCCGGGCTCAGGATCAACGGCAGCTGTGCTGCCTGCAGCGGCGGAACCGCTGTCCAATGCTGAATGGGACATGGATACTCCTTTGCCGGAGTAGGGGGCGCCGCAGCCTGGCGGCGCCCCCCCACTCTCAGGGCCTGGTTACTGGGCCGCGGCCATCTGGTTGTTGGCGTCTTTGAGTGCCGCTCGGATGTCGTCTTCGGAAACTGTTCCGGTGGCAGCCTTGGCAAACAGGTTCTTGATTGCCGTGCCGGTCAGCGTCTCCATTTGACCCTCCTTTGCGATCAAGGGCATGGGCAATGCGTGGTTAGCGAGGGCATCATTCTTCGCCTTGACCTCTTCGGTCTGGAATGCCTGATCGCTTGACGCTGCGGTGACAACAGGCAAGGAGGAGTATGCCTTGTTGAGGGCAACCTGCTCTTCGTCGCTGGTCAGGAATGCGGCCAGTTTGATGGCATTTGCCTTGTTGTCGCTGTTCTTGAAGACACTGAGGTTAATGCCGGCGACGTGGCTCTGCGTACCGACTTTTCCGGTGGCGCCAGCCGTCATCATCGGGATTGGTGCCACTCCCCAGTCCTTGAAGTCGCGTGCGGCGAAGTTCTTCAGCGGGCTCTGGTCGAACATCATGGCAGCCTTGCCGTTGATGACGTTGTCCACTTTCTGGCTTCCTTGGCTGATCTCAGCGTCTGAAGGCGACATCACCTTATGCGTGGCCATGAGGTCCACGAACTGCTTTACACCCTCTACCTGAGGATCGCTGTCAAAGGTTGGCTTTCCTTGGTCGTCGAAAAGGGAGCCTCCGTTCTGCAAGCCCCGGACGAAAGCCTGATGTGAGTTGGCGGATACAGAGGCGCCGGCTGCGGTGAAGCCCCATTGATCCGGCTTGCCATCACCATTGGTGTCCTTGGTGAGCTTCTTGGCAGTGGCCACAAACTCGTCCCAGGTAGTAGGCGCCTTTTCAATGCCTGCTTCTTTGAACAATTTGGTGTTGTAGTACATGTTGTAAGCCAGGCCGTAGAGCGGTACCGACGTGGGAGTTTTGCCCTCTGCACCGCCCGTCGACCAGCTCGTCTTGAGGAAGCGGTCCTTGCCCCCGACGGCCTCAAGGAATTCGCCTTCCACGGGTTCAAAGGCACCCGTCTCCTGCAGCGTGACAGCCCACGTGTTGCCAATATTAAGAACGTCGGGGCCGTCACCGCTGGTAACTGCGGTGAGGATACGGTTGTACAAGTCGGTCCAGCTAATGACCTCCAGCTGAACCTTGACGCCGGTCTTCTCGGTGAACCGGTCCAGGGAAGGCTTTAGTTTGGCGGCAGTATCGTCCAGGCTGTTGCCCTGGTCGGATGCCCAGTAAGTGATGGTGTCGCTGGAGGCTTGGCTGCTGCCGCCCCCGCCGCAGGCACTCAAGCTGAGGGCCATGGCGGCGGTTGCAGCAATCGCCGACAGCACTTTCAGTGGATTTTTCATAATTGTTCCGGTTTCTCGTCGTCGAGCTGCGGCTAGTGCAGGAATGAATCTAAGCAGTGAGCGTTGGTGCCGTTGGATCCCAGTCTTCGGGCAGTGCCGGGACCTTGTCTGCGGAGCTTTCCACGTCCACAAAGGCGCGGTTATCGATGGATTCGGAGATCGAAGCCATGGTGTCGAGCACGTGGAACGCAAGCTCGCCTTGTGCTCGATGCGGCCGCCCCTCGCGGATCGCGCGGGCCATTTCCAGCACT
The DNA here is from genome assembly GCF_031844545.1 of Arthrobacter sp. AB6. Lineage (NCBI taxonomy): Bacteria > Bacillati > Actinomycetota > Actinomycetes > Micrococcales > Micrococcaceae > Arthrobacter > Arthrobacter sp. AB6. The sequence goes on along the minus strand of NZ_JAUZVL010000007.1, from coordinate 64,855 downwards.
CCGGCACCGCGGCTGGCCGTGGAACCGACCGACGGGACAACGGTCCAGTCCTCGGAACCGATCGCACAGATCCGGATGTCGCCGTCGAAGTTGTTCGGGTCAGGCAGCGCGATCGTTGCATCGGAACCGGTGATCTCGACAAAGCCGGCGCGCTTCAATGGTGAGTCGAAACTGAAAATGCTCTGCGCCGATTCGCCACCTTCGAATTCGAGAATGGAGCTGACATGGGTCGGGACCGTGACATCGAATTCCTCCCCGGCCTTGGGGCCGGAGCCAATCACACGCTTTTCGCGGGACTTGGAACCGAACGCCGCCACCCGCCGGATACTTCCGAAGGTCTGTACGAGGGTGGTCAGGTAGTAGGGTCCGATATCGAACAATGGGCCGGCGCCGTCCTGAAAGAGGAACGCGGGGTTAGGGTGCCAAGATTCCGGGCCAGGGGACTGCATCAAGGTCAGAGCGGTCAGCGGTGTGCCAATGTCGCCCCTTTCAATCATCCGACGGGCCGTTTGCAGGCCGGCGCCAAGGAAGGTATCCGGAGCGCATCCCAGGCGGACACCGGCGGCATCCGCCACCTTCAGCAGGCCCAGACCGCTTTCCCGGTCCAGTGAGAACGGCTTTTCACTCCAAACGTGCTTGCCGGCGTTCACAGCTTGAGTTGCCACTTCAACATGTGCTGCGGGGATCGTCAGGTTGATGACGATCTCGACGTCGGGGTTGTCGAGTACGACATCAATGCCGCCGTGGTGAGCAACTCCGTACTCGGCGGCGCGTGTGGAAGCGGCCTCCTCAAACAGGTCGCCGATCGCAACGACGCGTATGTCCGGAAAGCTGGTGAGGTTGTCCAGGTATTGCTTGCTGATCACACCCGCGCCGATGATGCCGACGCCGACCGGGCCGGAACCCAGCGGGCCGAAAGCCGGTCCTGCTGCGTGGCTCATGCGGAGACCTTCCCTGCGGTGAGGTAGTTGTAGCTGTCCTGTACGGCATCGAACATGTCGCCCTGGAAGTCATCGAGTTCGATTACTCCGGCTTCCAGAGAATGGGCCGCATTCAGAACGTCCCAAATCGGCATCTGGCCCTGGCCGACTGCGAGTTGGGTGGACGGATCCGACGTGACGGGTCCGTCCTTGATGTGAATGAACTTGACTCGGTCACCGAGCCGGGCAAGCAAGTCCACCGGGTTCTGGCCACCCACCGCTGCCCAGTAGGTGTCCAGCTCCAGAACTACTTCGGGAGCCAAATTATCTGCGAGGTGCTCCAACGCAGTCTTGCCTTCAATCAGTGACTTCACTTCCCACCAGTGGTTGTGGTACCCGACGCGAATCCCGTAGTTGGCGCCTTTGACTGCAGCCGCGTTGAGCTGTTCCGCGGTTTCCTTGATGTCCTCAATGGTGTTCCAGCGCTCAATCGGAACGTGAGGGTCGATGACTGTCCCGATACCCAACTGCTGAGCGGCGGCGAAAATGGCATCCTGGTCATCGCTGAGTAGCGGGGCGTGGCCGGACGGAGCGGTGACGTTGTTCTCCGCCATTGCCTTCTTGAGCTCGGCGGCTTTGGCGACAAAGCGGTACGGCTCCACCATGGTGAAGCCGACTTCGGCCAAGCGCCGGATGGTTCCAGCGAGATCCCCTTCAAGGGCCTTTCGGACCGTGTAGAGCTGGATCGAATATGACACTATCTCTCCTCATCGTTGGGGTTAGAGGCGGCAACACCACCGTTCGTGGTCGGGGTGATACCGCTCACATCAAGCTAGGGGTTCTTCTGCCGCTCGTCAAGCAAAAGTCGGGTGGTTACCGGCGCTCTTTGCAGGGCGTGACACGCATAAGGCCTTCGTGCTATCACTAACTTATGATTCCCACAGCCGGAAAAGAACCCGGGAGTAACACCGGAGCCGATACCGGCACTGACGGTACTGTCAGTCATTCCCGGGCCGGCGACCTGTTTCAGCTGCTCCGCGACGGCAAGGCCCGGACCCGCGCCGAGCTGGCGCTGACAACCGGACTGGCACGGTCCACGATTGCCGCCCGGATCGACGCCCTGATCTCTTCCGGTCTCGTCGGTCCGGCCGGCGAGGCGACCTCAAGCGGCGGAAGGCCGCCGTCGCGATTTGCTTTCAACCCGGCTGCGCGCTGTGTACTGGCGGTGGATGTCGGGGCCACCCACGTGATTGTGGCTGTCACCGACCTTGGCGGTAATGTCCTATCCGAACGGCGCCTGGTGCAGGATGTGGCGGACGGGCCGGAAGCTGTGCTGGACCGGGTGGCCACGGAGGGGGCCGCGCTGCTGGCCGCGGCGGGCCGCTCGGTGGCTGACGTGGCCGGCGTGGGGATCGGCCTGCCGGGTCCGGTGGAGCATGACACAGGTCGGCCGATGAAGCCGCCCATCATGCCCGGCTGGGATGGGTTCGACGTCGTTTCCTACGTGCAGCGCTCGCTGCCCGTGTCCGTTCTTGTGGACAACGATGTGAACATCATGGCGCTCGGGGAGCGGACTGCCCATTGGCCGGAGCACGAGAATTTCCTCTTCATCAAGGTGGCCACCGGCATCGGCTCCGGCATCATCAGCAGCGGCCAGCTGCAGCGGGGCGCCAACGGCACGGCAGGCGACCTGGGCCATGTGCGGGTCCCGCGCGGCGACGATGTGCTGTGCCGCTGCGGCAACTACGGATGCCTGGAGGCCCTGGCGTCAGGCCCGGCGGTGGCAGCGGAACTTGACCGGCAGGGAATCCCCGCGGCAAAGGGCAGCGACGTGCTGCGGCTCGTGGCAGAAGGGAACCTGCAGGCGGTCCAAGCACTCCGCCAGGCCGGCCGGGACCTGGGCGATGTCCTGGCCACCGTGGTGAACCTGCTCAATCCCTCCGTGATAGTCATCGGCGGAAGCCTGGGCCAGGCCGGGGAGCACCTCATGGCGGGGGTGCGGGAAGTGGTGTACCGGCGCTCGCTGCCCCTGGCAACAGCACACCTGAGGATCGCACTGTCCGGGGCAGGTGACCGGGCCGCCATCCTGGGTGCAAGCCAGCTCGTGACGCAGCATGTGTTGTCCCCGGCTGCGATCGAGGCAACGCTTCAGGCAGCCGGGTAGCCAGCTGGAACGCTTATTCCTCCCCTTTAGCCCTCGCCCGGAGGTCACGGCAGAGACTGGCTTCAGGTGGAAATCACGCGCACGGGCGAGCCCGCCAGCCAGGCCGTGACGTCCTCGAAAGCCCCGCCGTAGAACTGCCGGTAGCTTTCCCGCGTGACGTAGCCGAGATGCGGCGACAGCACGGTGTTGGGCGCCGCGAGGAGCGGGTGCCCGGCCTGCAGCGGTTCCTGGTCGAACACATCCAGCGCCGCCCCGCGGATCCAGCCTTCGGCGAGGGCCTTCAGCAGGGCGTCCTGGTTGACCAGGGGCCCCCGGGCGGTGTTCACCAGGACACCCTCGGGTCCCAGCAGCCGGAGTTCCGGCTCGCCCACGATGTTTTCCGAGCGTTCGGAGAGCCGCAGGTGAAGCGTGGCAACGTCCGCCAGGCGGAAGAGTTCCTGCTTGGACACCAAACGGGCACCGGCCTCCTCCGCTGCCGCCGCCGTCAGGTTCTGGCTCCAGGCCAGGACCTCCATCCCAAAGGCCTGCCCGTACGCCGCAATCCGTCGGCCAATCTTGCCAAGGCCCACCACGCCCAGGGTCTTGCCGGCCAGTTCGAAGCCGACCGTGGTCTGCCAGGAGCCTGCCCGCACGGAGTTCTCTTCGGCCGGCAGGTTCCTGGCGAGGGCCAGCAGCAGGGCCCACGTCAGTTCGGGGGCCGCGGCGGGCGAGCCCGGGGTGCCGCAAACGGTGATGCCCTGCTCGGCGGCGGCGGCCACATCAATGGAGGCATTCGCCATCCCGGTGGTCACCAGGAGCTGGAGGTTTGGAAGTTTTTCAAGCACCTCCCGCGGAAAGGCGGTGCGCTCGCGCATGGCCACCACCATGGTCACATCCGCGAGCGCGGACACCAGGGCCTCCGGGGAGGCGAAGGGTTCACGGAAGGTCATGGTGGCAACGTCCTCGGCTTCCAGGGCAGCCCAGTCGGCGAAACCGTGGGCCACGCCCTGGTAGTCGTCGAGGATGGCGAGGCGGTGCTTCATGGCATTGTCCTTCGTCCCGGGTAACCTTGGCGTGATGTTCATCGTAAGGCAGCGGGTCCTGGCCTTTCCTCAAACCCCTGCCACGTACGGCGTGATAGCAATGGGAGTGATGAAACCACCCCCAAACCGGTTCCTGGCCCCGTGAACGGCCGGATCCTCGCCCGAATTCCCAACAGCTGGATCCTGCTGGCCTGCATTGGCCTGCTGGCCCTGAACCTGCGGGGCCCTTTTGTGGCAGTTGCCCCGGTAGTGGACCTGATGCAGGCAGAGCTCAACTTCTCGCCGGTCCTGTTGGGGCTCCTGACCAGCATCCCGGTGCTGTGCTTCTCCCTTGCCGCTCCGCTGGCCTCCCTGGCCGCGAGGAAATTCGGTGCCGAGTTCGCGGTGACGCTGACCATCCTCGGCGTACTTGCCGGGGTCCTGGTGCGTTCGGCGGGAGGCCCCATCCTGGTGGTGGCCGGGACGGTGCTGATTGGCCTGGCCATCACGGTGGGCAACATCGCGGTGCCGCTGATCATCCGCCGCGATTTCGGGCAGGCCCGGCAGGGGACCGCGATGGGCATCTACACCGCGGCGTTGAACATCGGCTCGTTCCTGACCTCGGTGGCCACAGCGCCGCTCGCCGGCCTGGCCGGGTGGCGGTTCGCGCTGGGATCCGTGGCCGTGCTGGCGGTGGTGGCAGTAGTTTTTTGGACCCTGGCCGTGGGGGCCCGCCGGGCTTTCTTCATTGCCCCCGACGACGGCGGAGGCATCCGGTTGCCTCCGGTTGACGGTGCGCGGTGGACCACGGCCGGCCTGACGGCAGGCTTCGCGGGACAGGCCTTCTCCTATTACGGGGTAACCGCCTGGCTGCCGAAGATCCTGGCCGACGAGCTGGGAATGGCCCCTGCCGCGGCCGGTGCCGGATCCTCGCTGTTCCAGATCCTGGCGATCGCCGGCGGCCTGGGTGTTCCCTTGGCGGCGCGGTTTGCCAGTACGACCACCGTGGCCGTGGCCCTTGGCCTGATGTGGCTGACAGTCCCCCTGGGCCTGCTGCTGGCCCCGGATTGGTGGTGGCTGTGGTGCTCCCTGGGCGGCGTAGCCCAAGGTGGCGGCATCACGTTGATCTTCACCGCCATCATCAAGATCGCCCGGGACCAGGCGTCGGCAGGGAAGATGTCCGCCGTCGTCCAAGGCGCCGGATATGCAATCGGGGCGGCCGCTCCTCCGCTGCTGGGGTACCTTCAGGGGCTGACCGGTTCCTGGGACGTGCCCATGCTGTTGATTCTGGCGTCGGTGCTGACGTTCTTCCTCACCACCACCCTTTCCGTGCGGAAGGTGCCGAAAAACCGCTGAGGCGAACGGCGCCGTCGTCGTACGCCCTCCGCCCCTTCCGACGCTCTCTCACTTAATGCGGGAAATAGTTGATCGCTCTCTCACTTCCCTAAGGAAAGTGAGAGAGCGATCGTGATTTTCCAGCATCGAATGAGAGAGCGATCAGGGAGTGCATTGGTGCGTTGGAGGTGCTCCGTCGCCGGGCCGGCCCTCCGGATTTCGGAGGTGCCTGTTGCGGAGGGCGTGCCGGCCCGGCGGACGGAAGTCTTGTTGGAACCTACGCCGCCGCGAGCTCCTCGACAGTGGCCTTCTCACGGGCCTCCGTCAGGTACCGTGCGTAGGCGGGGAGGGTGAGGAAGGACGGGAAGTCCTGGCCGAGGGTGACTTCTTCGAAGATGTCCCGGGCGTCCTCGAACCGGTCGCCGTCGAAGCGTTCCAACCGTGCGAATTCCTCGTCCAGGAGCTCCTCCACCCAGTGGTGGGTGATGATTTCCCCGTGGTCGGTGATGGCCCGGGCGTAGATCCACTGCCAGAGCTGCGAGCGGGAGATTTCCGCGGTGGCGGCGTCTTCCATGAGGTTGTGGATGGCCACTGCGCCGTTGCCCCGGAGCCAGGACTCGATGTAGCGGATGCCCACTTCGATGTTGTTCCGGATGCCCTGTTCGGTGATGGTCCCCTCGGTAGCGGCGACGTTGATCAGGGCGCGGTCATCCGGGGTGACGTCCTCGCGGAGCCGGTCCAGCTGGTTGGTGCGGGTGCCCAGGATGCTGTCGAACACCTCGCGGCAGACCGGCACCAGGTCGGGGTGGGCCACCCAGGAGCCGTCGAAGCCGTCGTTGGCTTCGCGGGTTTTGTCGGCGCGGACTTTTTCGAGGGCGTTGGTGTTCGCTTCTGGGTCTTTGCGGTTGGGGACTGCTGCGGCCATGCCGCCGATGGCCATGGCGCCGCGTTTGTGGCAGGCCCGGACGAGTTGTTCGGTGTAGGCGCGCATGAAGGGCTGGGTCATGGTCACCTGGCCGCGGTCCGGGAGGACGAAGCGGGGGCCGCGGGTGCGGAAGTTCTTGATCAGGGAGAAGATGTAGTCCCACCGGCCGGCGTTCAGGCCCGCGGCGTGGTCGCGCAGTTCGTAGAGGATTTCCTCCATTTCGAAGGCCGCGGTGATGGTCTCGATCAGCACGGTGGCGCGGATGGTGCCCTGCGGGATGCCGAGCAGGTCCTGGGCGAGGATGAAGATGTCGTTCCAGAGCCGGGCTTCGAGGTGGTTTTCGATCTTGGGCAGGTAGAAGTACGGTCCCTTGCCCTGGGCGAGCAGGCGCCGGGTGTTGTGGAAGAAGAACAGGCCGAAGTCCACGATGCCGCCCGCGACCGGTTCGCCGTCGATCAGCATGTGCTTCTCCGGCAGGTGCCAGCCGCGGGGGCGGACCACGATGGTGGGCAGGTCCCCGGCGGGACGGAGCTTGTATTCCTTGCCTTCGGGGGTGGTGAAGTCGATGCGGCGTTCCAGGGCGTCGGTGAGGTTCAGCTGGCCCTTGATGACGTTGCGCCAGGTGGGGGTGGAGGAGTCCTCCATGTCCGCCAGCCAGACCTTGGCGCCGGAGTTCAGGGCGTTGATGGTCATCTTCTGGTCTACCGGGCCGGTGATTTCCACGCGGCGGTCCTCCAGGCCGGGTGCCGGGGGAGCGACGCGCCAGGAGGGGTCGTTGCGGATGTGCTCGGTCTCGCGGAGGAACCGCGGGTCCTGCCCGGAGGCGATGGCACCCCGCCGGCTGCGCCGGGCCTGCAGCAGCTCCTGCCGCCGTGCCGCCGTCGCCCGGTGCAGCTTGGCGATGAACGCCAGGGCATCCGGAGTCAGCACCTCTTGCTGCCGGCACACAGGCTGCGCGGTCAAGGTAATGCCATTGATGGTGAAGGTGTCGGTGAAGCTGTTCATGTCATGTGCTCCTGATGCAGGCCCAACTGGGTAGCAGTAAGTGTCGTTTTGAGCCTCCAAAACGACACTTAGTGCTACTTACTTGGGAAAGTTTTAGTGGAATTGGCCCTCTTCGGTCGATCCGACCAAGGCGAGGGTGGATGCGTTCGGGTTGAGCGCAGTGGCGATGTCGTCGAAGTAGCCGGTGCCGACTTCGCGCTGGTGCTTGGTTGCGGTGTAGCCGCGGGATTCGGAGGCGAATTCCTTCTCCTGGAGTTCGACGTAGGCGCTCATGCCTTCGCGGGCGTAGCCGTGGGCGAGATCGAACATCGAGTAGTTCAGGGCGTGGAAGCCGGCCAGGGTGATGAACTGGAACGTGAAGCCCATGGCTCCCAGTTCACGCTGGAACTTCGCGATGGTGGCGTCGTCCAGGTGCTTGCGCCAGTTGAACGACGGCGAGCAGTTGTAGGAGAGCATCTGGTCCGGGAACTCGGCCTTGACTGCTTCGGCGAACGTGCGGGCCAGCTCGAGGTCCGGGGTGCCGGTCTCCATCCAGATCAGGTCCGAGTAGGGGGCGTAGGCCTTGGCGCGGGCGATGCAGGGTTCGATGCCGTTGCGGACTTTGTAGAAGCCTTCCGGGGTGCGGACCGGCTGTCCTCCTTCGCGGAGGATGAATTCCTGGTCGCGTTCGTCGACGTCGGAGGTGATCAGGGTCGCTGCCTCGGCGTCGGTGCGGGCAATGACCACCGACGGGGTGCCGGCGACGTCCGCGGCGAGGCGGGCCGCGTTCAGGGTCCGGACGTGCTGCTGGGTCGGGATCAGGACCTTGCCGCCGAGGTGGCCGCACTTCTTCTCCGAGGCGAGCTGGTCCTCCCAGTGAACACCCGCGGCGCCGGCCTGGATCATGGACTTCATCAGCTCGTAGGCGTTCAGCGGGCCGCCGAAACCGGCCTCAGCATCGGCAACAATCGGGACCAGCCAGTCCTCGACCGTCCGGATGCCCTCGGAGAACTCGATCTGGTCGGCCCGGAGCAGGGCGTTGTTGATCCGGCGGACCACCGTCGGGACCGAGTTGGCCGGGTAGAGCGACTGGTCCGGGTAGGTGTGGCCGGAGTTGTTCGCATCGGCTGCGACCTGCCAGCCGGAAAGGTAGATGGCCCGCAACCCGGCCTTGACCTGCTGCACGGCCTGGTTGCCGGTCAACGCGCCGAGCGCGTTGGTGTAGCCGCCGGTCTTGTGCTCCTCGGTGAGCTGCTTCCACAGCTTCTCCGAGCCGCGGCGGGCCAGGGTGTGCTCTTCGGAGACGCGGCCGCGGAGACGGACGACGTCGGAGGCTGAGTAGTCCCGGGTCACACCTTCCCAACGGGGGTTGGCGGCCCACTCGAGCTCCAGGGCGGCGGCCTGCGATTCTGCGTCCTGGCCGGGCGTCTGCTGGGTGGGCTCAAATGCTGCAGTCATCGTTGATCTCCTTGATTGAGCTCCGGGATCGGATAGGTGGGAACCGCGTCATTGAGGTTCCCACCGGCCTTCCGGTGCGGTGTTTCTTTCCGTGACACTTACTTTTCCGCACTTCCAAGAGGCTTTCTAGAGAGAAATGCTGGAAAGAAATGCGTTTCTTCACGTATTCTTTAGAAATGTCCCCTGGAAGCTGGAACCGCGAAGCCGCGCCGCCAACACCGTCCGCCGCGTCTGCTGAACTGGACGTCATCAGCCTGGGCCGCCGCGTGCGCCATCTGCGCAAGCAAGCCGGACTGACCCTGGATAACCTCAGCGCCGCCGTCGGTACCGCACCCAGCCAGTTGAGCCTGATCGAGAACGGCAAGCGGGAACCGAAGCTGGGGCTCCTGCAGCACCTGGCGTCCGCCCTCAATGTCAGCATCGACCAACTTCTCGGCGCGGAACCTCCCAGCCGCCGGGCCGCCCTGGAGATCGAGCTCGAACGCTACCAGCGCAGCCCGCTCTACGAGACGCTGAACCTGCCCAAAATCCGCATCAGCTCGCGGCTTCCGGTGGACGTGCTGGAGGCCCAGGTGGGGCTGCTGCATGAGCTGGAGCGCAAGATGAACGAGCAGGTGGCCACCCCGGAGGAAGCGCGCCGGGCGAACGGTGAACTGCGGGCAATGATGCGCGAGCGCGGCAACTATTTTCCGGAGTACGAGGCCGAGGCGCAGAAGGTGCTCAAGGGGGTTGGTTACACCACCGGCCCGCTTAGCCAGCACGTCATCGCGGACATCGCCGAGAACCTCGGATTCACCCTGCACCATGTGGGTGACCTGCCGCATTCCACCCGTTCCGTGACCGATTTGAAGAACCGCAGAATTTACCTGACCCAGAACCAGCGGCAGGACCACGACCCCCGGTCGGTGCTGCTGCAGGCCCTGGGCCACTACGTGCTGGGGCACGAAACCCCGAAGAACTACGGCGACTTCCTGGCCCAGCGCGTGGCAACGAACTATTTTGCTGCAGCGCTCCTGCTGCCGGAAAAGGCAACCCTGGAATTTTTGCAGAAGGCGAAGGCCGCCAAGGAAATCGCCGTGGAGGACATCAGGGACGCTTTTGCCGTGTCCTATGAAACGGCAGCCCACCGGTTTACGAACCTTGCCACGCAGCACTTGGGCATCACCACCCATTTCCAGAAGACGCACCAGAGCGGAATCATCTACAAGGCATACGAGAACGACGGCGTGGCGTTCCCGCAGGACCACACCGGCGCCATCGAGGGCCAGCCGTCGTGCAAGGCCTGGACTTCCCGCGCAGTGTTCGACGTTCCGGACAAGTTCAGCGCCTACAGCCAGTACACCGACACGCCCTCCGGGACGTACTGGTGCACCGCCCGCACCGAACGTTCAGCCAGCGGCGAGTTTTCGCTCAGCATCGGCGTGCCGTACCAGCACGTCAAATGGTTCCGCGGACGGGAAACCACCGCGCGGGCCAAGTCCACCTGCCCCGATCCGAACTGCTGCAAACGGCCGCCGGCCGAGCTCGCCTCGCAGTGGGCCGGCAACGCATGGCCCTCCGCCCGGGCCCATTCGCACCTGCTGGCGGCCATGCCGCCCGGCGCCTTCCCCGGCGTCGACGAAACCGAGGTGTACAGCTTCCTTCAGGCGCACTCGGGAACGTGACCCGGACGCTCTCTCACTTAATGCGCGTTTTCCCGGGACCCTCTCTCACTTTCTTCAGGAAAGTGAGAGAGGGTCCCGGGTTTTCCAGCATTAAGTGAGAGAGGGTCGGGTCACCCGTGCAGCTCGCGGTAAGCATCCGCCGCGGATGGGTGCAACGGAATGCCAGCCGTGTTAATCAGGGAATCCGGGCTCAGGAACTGAACGCCCAGGCTCGAGCGGGGGATCAGCTCCTCAGCATGGCCCACCAGTAATTCCACGGTCCGTTTTACGGTGCGGGCGTCCAGGTCGCGCCGGCACAGCAGCAGGTTGGTCACCCCCACCGTCCAGACGGCAGGGGCACCCCCGTAAGCGCCTGCCGGGATCAGGACCCGGTCATAAAAGACGCCGTACCTGGACCGAAGCGCCGGCAACAACAGGGAAAGATCGAGGAAGTTAAGACCCACGTCGTCATGGGCGGCGGAGATCGCGGCCGTGGGAACGCCCCCGGACCAGAACAGGGCGTCCACTGACCCCGCACGCAGTGCCGCGAGTCCGTCATTGAGACCTAGGTTCAGGACGGTGACGGCTTGTCCGGCAGCACCGGCGCCGCCGGCAGCGACGGAACCAAGCCCGGCGGCCTCAAGGAGGCGGGGAGTGGTGAGGGACGTCCCCGAACCTGGCTCGCCCACAGCCACCGTCCTGCCGGCCAGCTCCCCGATGCTCCGGATGCCGCTGGCCTTCCGGACCACGCAATGGACGTAGTTTTCGTACACCCGCCCCAGCGCCGTAATGCCGGCGTCGGACGAGTTCTTCCCTGCTTCCCTCTGCGCGGCGGCATCAGCGAGGGCGACGGCGAACGTGGCTTGCCCGGCAGCGAGCTGTCTGAGGTTGTCCAGGCTGCCCCCCGTGGTCAGGGCCGTGGCCTGCCGGGCCACTCCATGGCGCTGCAGGGACGCGGCGAGCAGGGTGGCGAACTCCAGGTAGAAGCCGCCCGGCTCGCCGCCCGCAACGGTGACGGCGTCCGGGCTGTCCGCCGGGGTGCAGGCCGCCAGGGCCGGTAGCAGCAGTCCCGCGAGCCCTGCGGCAACACCGGCCCTGAGGGCTTCGCGTCTCGACGGCGGTCTGAAGCGAAAGTCAGGCATGCAGAGCCACCTGCCCCGTGGTTTCCGGACCGCTTTTAGGGACCAGGGGAAACTCCAGGAACGCCGCCAGGCCGTGCGGGTGCGCCTCGCGGAGCAGCAGGCGTCCACCATTGGCTGCGGCCAGCTTTTCGACGATGGTCATGCCCAAGCCGTTTCCGCGCACGTCCCGGTGCTTCGGTGAGCGCCAAAACCGCTGTGTGGCAGCTGCCCTTTCCTCGGACGAGAGCCCGGGTCCGTCGTCGGACACTTGGATCACCACGGTGGCGCCGACCTGACGGACCTCAACTGATATCCGGGCGCGGCCGGCATATTTGACCGCGTTGTTCAGCAGTTCCCCGACCATCTGCGCGAGGTCCCCGGCGTCGCAGGCAATCAGTGCGGGCTGGCCGGGCGTTCTGTCGAAATGGATGGAGGCGCCGGCACGTCGCGCGGCAGGTGCTGCACGTTCGGCCTCTTCCTGCAGGACAGGGACTGGATCAATGGGCCCCCGATCTCGTCGGGAAGGCGCCTCACCGGGTGTGCCGGCGGAGTCCTCGAAGGCCCGGTGTTCGGCGGCGGCGAGTTTGAGGACGCCGTCAAGGATCTCCTCCACCCTCTCCAGCTCAGTCTCGACGGCGGATGCAGCCGTCTTTTCCCGGGTGGTCTTCAGTTCCAGCTGCAGCAAGTCGACGCGCAGCCGCAGCGCACCAACAGGGTTGCGCAGTTCATGGGAGGTGTCCGCAATGAGCTGGCGCTGCGCTTCGATGCTGTCGCTGACGCTTTGTGCCATCGCAGTGAAGGAACGGCTCAGCGCCCTCAGCTCGGGCGGTCCTTCCTCCGGCAGCCGGCTGCTCCGGCCGGTGGTTTCCAGTTCGGCGACGGCCGCATTGAGCCGGTGGACCGGGCGCAGCACCCAGCGGGTCACCCGGGATGCGGCGATGAGGAGCATTGCCATGAGTGCCGCCGCGGCCAGTCCGACACCTAGCCAGCGTTCGCGGAGTTTCTGCCGGGCAGCGTCCTGGTTGACTTCCAGGACCGCTGCGCCGAGTACCTGGCTGGCGCTTCCAAACGAGCGGGAAATCACCTCCGAGCCTGTGCCGAACGGTTGAAGCGGCGCCAGTGTGGTGTCACTGAGGTTCAGGCTGGCCCTGGCCAAAGCATTCCGCACGTCTGCCCGGTCCTCGCTCAGGCCGCCGGAGCGCAGGGTGCCCTGCTGGAGCCGGATCAGGACTCCTTCCTCGTAGAGCTCCGAGTACCTGTCCATTTCGGCCTGCAACTGGGTGGAATCGCCTCCCTCAGTGCCGGCGTCGAACGCAACCTGCGCCAGCCTGTTCAGGGCAGTGGCCCTGTTGATCTGGAGTTCCTGCGTGAGTTCCCGGCTGGCCGAAGCCAGGAGGGCGTTGGACGCGATGAGCACCAGGAGGACGGAGAGGATGCTCAGGATCCCGAGGACACGGAGCTTCACTCAGGGTCCGCCTCGACCCTATAGCCAACTCCGCGGACGTTGATGATGAACCCCGGCAGCTGCAGCTTGGACCTCAGCCCGGTCAGGTGCACGTCAAGTGACCGCGAGGAGGCCAGGAACGCATCGCCCCACAGGGCGTCCAAGATCTGCTCCCGGGTCACTACTGACCCTGCATGGCTGGCCAGCAGATCCAGCAGATCGAATTCCGTGGCGGTCAGGGGGAGCACTTGCCCGTAGAGGACTGCCAGGCGGCGTTCGAGGTCCACCTCAAGTTCCCCCAGCACGATCCGCCGCTGCGTGTTGCCGGGCGCGCGGCCCGCCCGCCGGGTGACGGCTTCGATCCGGGCCAGGAGCTCCACGAGCTTGACCGGCTTGACGAGGTAGTCATCAGCCCCGGATCGGAGGCCAAGGACCACGCTCCGCTCATCGTCGCGCGCTGTGAGGATCAGGATGGGAACGTCCGTGACCTGCCGAAGCTTCCGGAGCACCTCAAGGCCGTCCATGTCGGGAAGTCCCAGGTCCAGCAGGATCACGCCGAAGCGCCGGTGCTCCAGGAGTGCATCGGCGCCCCGGGAAACCCTGGCCGACGCATGCCCGGCGGAAACCACGGCCGCCCCGAGGGCGGATGCCATGGCGTCGTCGTCCTCGACGATCAGCACATCCATTGCCAGTTCCTGTTCCGTTGGGCGGCTTCCGTTTCCAGGGACGCGATTTCCCCTGCCCGCCTTTGGAGATTACCCCTTTCGCTTGTCTTCCGCCCCGCCCGGGCGGTTCAGCTCCGCCGCCCGGGACCGCTGCCCGCGGGAAAACCTAAGGAAGTGTTAGGAATTCGGATTTCGCTTGGGCTGTGCGCTGGCTCACCAATAGCTTTGGTGGGGTCCCCGGGCTTCCAGGGGACGTTCAACGTCGAGGAGGAACCATGAGCAATGCTGCCATGGACAGCACGAAAGTCGGGCCAGGGCGCATAGCCGGGGCCGCGCAGCCAAGGAAGGTTCAGCGATGAGCAATCAGCAAACCGCGGCAGTGAGTGAGTCGGCCGAGACCCGACGGGCGGTCAGCAACATCCTCAAGGGCTCTGCCGGCAACCTGGTGGAGTGGTATGACCTGTACGTCTACACGGTCTTCGCCGCCTACTTCCAGTCCCACTTCTTCAACTCGAAGGACGACCTCCAGGCGGGCCTGGAAGCGATGGCCGTCTTCTCGACGTCGTTCCTCATGCGGCCCATCGGCGCCTGGTTCTTCGGCCGGTACGCCGACCGCAACGGCCGCAAGGCAGCGCTGACCCTCAGCGTGACCCTGATGTCCGCGGGGTCATTCGCCATCGCCATCCTGCCCACCACCGAGCAGGTGGGCGTCTGGGCATTGATCCTGCTGATCCTGATCCGCCTGGTCCAGGGCTTCTCCGTGGGCGGCGAGTACGGCACCAGTGCCACCTACATGTCCGAGGCTGCCACGTCCAGGCGGCGCGGCTTCTTCTCCAGCTTCCAGTACGTCACCCTGATCGGCGGCCAGATGCTGGCCCTGCTGGTCCTGGTGATCCTGCAAAATGCCATGCCCAAGGATGACCTCACGGAGTGGGGCTGGCGGATCCCGTTCGCGCTGGGCGGCGTCGCGGCGCTTGTGGTCCTCTGGCTCCGGCGCTCTATGGAAGAGACCGTTTCGGAGGAGCAGGTGCAGGCTGCAAGGACCCCGGCCGAAGCGGGAGTTGCCCAGCCCGGCACCATGAAGCTGCTGTTCACGCAGTATTGGAAGCCGCTGCTGGTCTGCATCGGTGTCACGCTCGGCGGCACCGTGGCCTTCTACACCTACACCAACTTCATCCTGAAGTTCATGAACGATACCTCCGGCATCGCCAAGACCGACACCTCGGTGATCAACTTCTGGGCGCTGTTCATCTTCATGCTCCTGCAGCCCGTGTACGGCATGATTTCGGACAAGGTGGGCCGCAAGCCGCTGCTCCTGTGGTTCGGCATCACCGGCGTCCTGTTCACCTGGCCGCTGCTCTCCACCCTGTCCAACACCAAGGATCCCTTTACCGCCTTCCTGCTGATGATGGGTGGCCTGGTGATCGTGGGCGGCTACACCTCCATCAACGCACTGGTGAAAGCCGAACTGTTCCCGGCCTCCATCCGTGCCCTTGGCGTCGGCCTGGGTTACGCGATCGCCAACTCGCTGTTCGGCGGGACCGTTCCACTCATCGGCGCAGCCTTCCAGAAGGCCGAGCGGGTTGACCTGTTCTTCACCTACGTCACCGTGGCCATTGCCCTCTCGCTGCTGGTGTACATCTTTGCGCTGAAGAACAAGAAGGCAACCCACCTGGACCAGGAGCAGGGCCACGCGTGGGTGCAGGAGCGCAAGGACGGCGACAAGGACAAGGACCTGCTGGGCGTCTAGCTCCCGGAGGCGCACCTGCGGCAGGACTGATGACGACGGCGGGTGCCCGCCCGCCGTCGTCCGTCCACCACGCCAGGACGCTCTATCACTTGATGTGGATTTTCCTTCGACTCTCTCTCACTTTCTTCAGGAAAGTGAGAGAGGGTCCCGGGTTTTCCACCGTTAAGTGAGAGAGGGTCCGGCGCGGCGTCCCGCGAGCCGGGCGAGACCAAATCGAATGCAAAGCGTGACCCTCCCGGCATCGTCCCGCGCTGCCGTCGCTGTTTCACTGGAGGGAGGCGGATTCCCGCCTTGGCATGCCGGGGGAGGCAACAGAGGTGTTTCGTTTTCAGCGGATGATTGCGTTGGGTGCCTTGATAGGACTGGCGGGGTGTGCGGTGCCAGCCCGGCCGCCGGCCCCGGAACTCCTCACGGCCGACGGCGTCGAGCGGGTTTCGGTGGACCGTGCGGACTACGCCGCTGAACTGCGCTCCTTCCGGGCTTCGGCGTTCGTCCTCGGCGAGGCGCTGCTGGCCGACGGCGGCGACGGCGACAACGGGAACGTGGTGTCCTCGCCCGGAAGCCTGCTGATTGCCCTCGCCATGCTGCGCGCCGGTGCCACCGGCGGGACCGCGGCCGAGATGGACAGCGTCCTGCAGTTCCCCCTTGAGAAGCGCGATGAGGCCATGAACTCGCTCCTCCGCTCGCTTGAGAAGTTCGACGGCGACCCCGCCGCAGTGGATGAGGACAATCCGCCGCAGAAACCGGTTATGCATTCCGCCAACGGGCTTTTCGTGGACAAGGACGTGCCTACCGGGCAGTCCTTCCTGGACACCCTGGCCCGGCACTACGGATCCGGCGTATATCCCGTGGATTTCAGCGACGAACGGGCAACGAAGCCCGCCATAGATGCGTGGGTGAGCAGCAATACCGGCGGCCGGATCAAGGAAGCCCCGGCGGAATACGACCCCGACAACACCTTCAGCCTGCTCAACTCCCTGTACTTCGCCGCCGCCTGGAGCGTGCCGTTCGATCCGAACGCCACCTCCGACCTGCCGTTCACGACAGCCGCCGGCGAGGAAATCAACGTGCCGGCCATGCACAACGAACTCACCATGAAGTATGCGGAAGGTGCCGGCTGGCAGGGTGTTGACCTACCCTACGCCGACGGTTTCGTCATGCGGCTGGTCCTGCCCGCGGAGACGGCCGCTCCCGCTGACACTCCCGCCCCGGCGGCCTTCGACGCGGAAAAACTGACGGAAATCGCGGACACGTTTGATGTGGCCCGGCCCGCGTCAGTCCAGGTCCAGCTGCCCCGCTGGGACCACAGGTCCAGTTTTGACCTCCGCAAGGTCTTCGAGGCGCTGGGCCTGGAGAACATGCTGGGCACCACGGAGGACTTCAACAGCATCCAGCCGCAGATGATGGTCACCCAGGCCGCCCAGGCAGCCAACATCACCGTGGCCGAAAAGGGCACCATCGCGGCCGCGGTGACCCAGATCAACGGAATGGCCACCAGCGTCCCGCCGCAGCCCGAGCGGACCATCGAGTTCGACCGGCCGTACCACTACCAGATCGTCCACGTTGAAACTGGGCTGCCGCTGTTTATGGGAACTGTGGCCGACCCCAGGTGAGCGCGTGTCCCGGGCTTGCCCTCGCCGCCGTCCCCGACCTCAGACGCTCTATCAGTTAATGCCGGAAAATCCGGAACCCTCTCGCGCTAGGTGCAAGAGGGTTCCGGGAAAACGCGCATCAAGTGAGAGAGCGTCGGGGGGCGGCGGGTTAGCGGGCTCCGCCCTGCCAGAGGGCATCGAACGGGGCTCCTGAGGCTACGCGGTTGCGGATGCCCGCGGTAACGAATTCCTTGGCCGTCCGGGCAGCCTCCAGCGGGGTGGCGCCCTTGGCGAGTTCCGCCGTCACGGCCGCGGCCAACGAGCAGCCAGCCCCGGAAACCGCCACCTCGCCCACCTTGAGGGCGCTGAGGACCTCGAGGGTTTCACCGTCATAGAAGACGTCGACGGCGTCCGGGCCTTCCAGCCGCACCCCGCCCTTGGCGAGCACGGCGGCGCCGCTGAGCTCATGGATCCGGATGGCGGCGGCCTTGAGGGATTCGACGTCCGTGATGTCGAGGCCGGACAGCGATTCGGCCTCGAAGTGGTTGGGCGTGACGAAGGTGGCCAGCGGAAGGATCTGCGCCTTCAGCGCCTGGTCCGTGTCCAGGGCGTGCCCGGGTTCCTGGCCCTTGCAGATCAGCACCGGGTCCAGGACCACGTTTTCGAACTGGCCGGCGGCCAGGGCGTCAGCGACTGTGGCGATGGTGGCGGGGCTGCCCAGCATGCCGATCTTCACCGTGTCCAGCACCGGGCGGCCGGGCTCCGAAGGAACGGACGACGACGGACCGTACGCCGCCGTCGTCGCTTCCAGCTGGTCGGCGATCACCTGCCGGTCCACCGGGACGAACCGGTGGTTCCAGCTGTCGTTCGGGTTGAACGAGACGATGCAGGTGAGGTTGGCGATGCCGAAGACGCCGAGCTCCTGGAACGTTTTCAGGTCCGCCTGGGCGCCGGCGCCGCCGGTAGCTTCGGAGCCTGCGATGGTCAGGACAACTGCGGGAGCTGCGGCGGACCGGGTTGCGTCAACGGAAACGGAAGTCATGGCACCATCCTGCCATCCGTCGTCGGACGCGTCTTTGTGCTGCTGTACAGTCCGCATGCTGATTGCTGTCTCCAACAGCCCCGCCAGCCGGGACGGCTGGCGCTCCCTGCGACGTCCCTGGTGATCCGGTAAAGAAGTGAGGTGGCGTCAGCCCTTCAAGGTCCGGTCGAGCAGGGCGCGCAGCTCCCGGAAGTGCCGTTCCGTGGCTCCCACGTGGAATGCCGAAGTGTCCGCCATTGAGTAGCCGTGGGATGCACCCCGGTAGACCTCGTTGGACGCCTTGAGGCCTGCGGCCTTCAGGGCCTTCCCCAGCCGGGCCACGGCGTCAGCATCCATGCTCCGGTCGTGGTCTGCGTGGCCGAACACGAACTCGGCTCTGGCCGTTCCGAGCCGCAGGTGCGGGCTGTCCGGCTCGTCCGTGGCCAGCCCGCCGCCGTGGAAGCCGCCGCATGCCGCCACCACCTCCGGGTGGGCCGCTGCGGTGCGCACCGCCAGCCTGGCCCCCATGCAGTAGCCAAAGGTGCCGATGGGACCCGGCGCAACGCCATCAAGCGCCCTGAGCGCCGAAACCCAGGCATCGATGTCCGCGAGCGCCTTGTCAGCAGTGAGGTGGCCAATCCGCGGGAACGCCGCCTGGCCGGCTGCCTGCCTGCCCTCCGGAGTGGTCATGTCCCCTTTCGGGGCAAGCTCGGCAACAGTTCCATCCCGGTAGAAGACGTTCGGGGCCAGGACGACATAGCCCCAGTCGGCAACGCGTTGCGCCATGTCCCCGATGCGCGGGCGCAGGCCGAAGGCGTCCATGTACAGGATCGCGCCCGGGAACGGCCCGCCGCCGCTGGAAGGACGGGCCACCAGGGCTTCCGCGGTGCCTTCCGCGGCAGGGATTCCAATGAGCATGGGGTCAGGATATCGGACGCAATTCCGACGGCGGCGCGCCGGCTACGCGTAATACCGCGCCAGGGTGTCTGCTTTGAAGTCGAAGAAGGTGCCGTCCTCGATAGCCAGGCGGGCGTCGTCAACCATCTTCACCACGAACCGCTCGTTGTGGATGGAGATCAGCGTGGCGGACAGCATCTCCTTGGCCTTGTACAGGTGATGGATGTAGGCCCGGGAGTAGTTGGCGCAGGCGTAGCAGTCGCAGCCTTCCTGCAGCGGCCCGAAATCGCGTTTGTACTTGGCGCCGGACAGGTTGAACCGGCCCTGCGGCGTGTAGAAGGCGGAGTTGCGGGCCACCCGGGTGGGGGAGACGCAGTCGAAGGTGTCCGCGCCGTTCTCGATGGCCGTGAAGATGTCGTCCGGTTCGGAGATGCCCAGCAGGTGCCGGGGCTTGTCCTCGGGCAGCTCCTCGTTGCACCACCGGACAATCGTGCCCAGGTTCTCCTTCTCCAGCGCCCCGCCGATTCCGAAACCATCGAACGGCATGGCACCGAGGTCCCGGCACGCCTTCCGGCGCAGGTCCTCGTACTGCGCGCCCTGGATCACGCCGAACAGGGCCTGGTACGGTTTGCCCGCCCTTTCTTCCGTCAGCCGGAAGTGCTCCTCGAGGCAGCGCAGCGCCCACAGCCGGGTGCGCTCCAGCGACTCCTCCTGGTAGCCGCGTGAGTTCTGCAGGGTGGTGAGCTCATCAAAAGCGAACATGATGTCCGCTCCGATCCGGTGCTGGACCTGCATGGAGATTTCGGGGGAGAACCGGTGCCGGTCGCCGTTGAGGTGGCTCTTGAACCACACGCCGTCGTCGTCGATATGGGCCAGGCGTTCCTTGCCGGGGGCCACCGCGTCGTCCGGTCCGGGCCCGCCGGCGGCAGCCACAGTCTTCATGTCGATGACCTTCTTGAAGCCCGAGCCCAGGCTCATCACCTGGAATCCGCCCGAGTCCGTGAACGTGGGCCCTGGCCAGTTCATGAACGCGCCCAGGCCGCCGGCCTCGTCCAGGATGTCCGCGCCTGGCTGCAGGTACAGGTGGTAGGCGTTGGCCAGCAGCGCCTGTGCCCCCAAATCCGCCATGGCCTCGGGCAGTACGGACTTGACCGTGGCCTTGGTTCCCACGGCAATGAAGGCCGGGGTCTGGATCTGGCCATGGGGCGTGGAGATGGTGCCCGTACGTCCCAGGAACCGGCCCCCGTTGGACGCCTCCTGCGGGGCGGACGGCGGGCAGCTCTCGGCCAGGCGCGTGCCTACCCGGAATGAAAACTCCGACTGCCGTGCCCGTGCTTCATCGCCGGCAGTGCGCGGGCCCGGTTCAAACGCGGCGTCGGCAGGGTGTGGAGCAGGGGCGGGGTTGGCTGGCACCGTACAAGTGTGCCAGCAATCAGCACCGTCCCGGCAACCGGGCCGGTCAGCTGACCGGTTCCGCTGCGGGGTAGTGCTCAGCCCGCCAGGCATCCCAGGATGAGCGGATGGCATCCAGCCTGGCGGCGCCGAGATCGTAGGTGGAGGCGATGACCAGGGACCCTTCGCCCTCTGCGCGTACGTCCTTGATGGCGGGATGGTCGGCCACCACCAGGAGCCCTTCGCCGTGTTCCGCGTAGTTGTGCACCGTGACACCCACCTGGTGGCTGGTCCGGTACCAGACCTTTCCGCTGATCTCCTCGCCGGTCCCCAGTTTAAGCTGGTAGCTCTCGCCCGGTGCCGGCAAATCCGCCAGTCCGAGTTTCTCGATCGCGGAGCCCTGCCCTTCCGCCAGATGCAGGAACAGGGTGTGGCGCTTGCCGTGGGGGTGGCGTTCCAGGGCGAAGCGGAGCTGCTGGAGGAACGTGAGCCAGCCCTGCGTGATGTCCTCGTCCCAGGCCGCCCACTCTGAATCGTGGTCCATGGCACTCCGGGTCACGCTGACCCGGGTTCCATTGGGCTCGGGGTGAAGTTCAAAGGTGTCCCCGCCGTGAACGGTGAGGCTGGTGTGGTCCGGGGACTCCTCAACGTCACCGGAGAAGTAGATTTCCTTGATCTCGGCATCCAGGTCTTCAGCCTGCCAGCCATGCCATTGGGCTACTTTGGACGGTTCCCGCAGCATGGTCCAGACCTGCGGCGCGTCGGCGTTGATCACTACGCTCAGATTGTTGGTCATAGCCCCGAATGTACAACTCCGGCCGGGTGCCGGGAAGGGGGCAAATTACCTAACCCGGCACCCTGTTCAGGGGCGGGTGCATCGTCAGGAACGGACGGCTTCCAGCTCGTTGCTGATCCGCCGCTCGAGTTCGCCCATCCCAATGGTTTCCGAGCCCCCGTGGGCGCGGAGGAACAGCAGGGATTCGAGCCGCAGGAGGCGCCATTCGCGCTCGGCGTCGTGGTTGGAGTTGTCGATGGAGCGGAAGATTTCCTTGTCGTACAGGTTGGGCTCGTTGAGCGAGCGCTGCCGGACCTTCGCCGCCATCCTGGCCTTGAACGGATCCGATTCCTGGTTTTCGGGGGTCCGGAGCAGCTTTTCGTAAACCTCAGCCCGCTCCGCCTGGCCGTCCTGCCGGCAGATGTAGCTGGACAGCGCCAGGGACGCCTCCACGGACGCCCACCGCCCAGGGTTCCCGTCGAAGGGCAGGACATTGAGGAGGTCGGCCACGGCGAGTGCGCCCTCGGCATCCTTGAGGGTGATGAACAGCTCGTGGGCAAGGTCGCTCAGGTCCTTCAGGCAGCTGCCTGACTTGAAATTGACGCCCTTGGCCAGCCGGTCCGCCAACAGCAGCACGCCCTGGGCATCAGGATGCGCTTCGGCCGCGGCCTCCACCACTGATTCCGGAGTGCCCTGCGGTGCGGGAATCAGTGCCAGGTCCTCTTCACTGGGACCGCTCACCGCCGGCGGGACCGCCGGGAGGGGAGGTACGACGACGGCGGGAGCGGCGGCAGCGGAGGCAGGCTCTTCGCCGGGCTGCTTGGCGTGTTCCTGCCCCGCGTCTCCCACTGCCGGGGCAGGGACGCCGGCTGCCTGCGGAAGCTGCGTGACGGCGTCGGACTCTTCCTCCAGCACCGTGACTGTGGTGCCCACCGCGATGCGGAGGGTACCGCCGCCGGACAGGCTGGCGAGGACTAGCGCGGGCGCCCCGAAATCGTCCCGTTCCAGCTCAACCTGGTGTATCTCCGCCGTCCGCCCGCCGTCGGGCAGGACAATGTGGTTGCCGGTGGTCAGGGATCCAGCCTGCTGTTCAAGATGGTGACGGGCGGCTGGTGTTTCGGTCATGGGAGTCCTTAAGTTCTCTTGCGGTCCGCCCTACAGTCTACAAAGACGGGCCCTTAAAATCGGGGACCCCCACGTCCCGGCGGGGGTGTCAGAAGCCCACTCCGGCGAAGGCCAGGGCCTGGCGGATGAGGGCTCCGCGGCCACCGGAGAACTCCATCTGGACGCCCGGGCTGAGGACTTCCTCTGGGGTCATCCAGGTCAGTTCCAGGGCGTCCTGGCGGGGCTCGCACTCGCCGGTCACCGGGATGACATAGGCCAGGGCCACGGCGTGTTGCCGGTCATCGGTGAAGCCGGTCTGGGACGGTGCGGGGAAATATTCGGCCACGGTGAACGGCACGGGGCTGATGGGCAGCTGCGGGAACGCCAGCGGTCCCAGGTCCTTTTCCATGTGCCGCAGCAGCGCGGCGCGGATCGTTTCACGGTAAATGACGCGCCCCGACACCAGGGACCGGACCATAGTTCCGTCCTCGTCCGCCTGGAGCAGGGTTCCCACTTCGTTAACGAAGCCCAGGGGGTCCAGCCTGACGGGCACTGCCTCCACGTACACCATGGGCAGCCGCCCGCGCGCCTCAAAGAGGTCCTCTTCGGAGAGCCAGCCGGGATTCGGGTCAGGAGTGCGCACGTTCATGGTTAAGTTCTACCCCATGGGACCCCGCTGGATAGCCGAGGCTCAGCTGCGGGCGGAATGCGTCGGCCCCGCCCGTCACCCGTCGGCCCCCTGCCGCCCGTGGGGCAACTTTCTCACTCGTGGTGGCGCCCGGCGATCCAGAGGGTGGCCGGCACGTGCCCGGCGCCGGGCCCGCCCGCGTCGGGATTGGCTACA
Organism: Arthrobacter sp. AB6; assembly: GCF_031844545.1. Taxonomy (NCBI): domain Bacteria; kingdom Bacillati; phylum Actinomycetota; class Actinomycetes; order Micrococcales; family Micrococcaceae; genus Arthrobacter; species Arthrobacter sp. AB6. The sequence goes on along the minus strand of NZ_JAUZVL010000007.1, from coordinate 41,820 downwards.
TGGAGGGTGCGTCCGAACGCTTCCTCCGTGAGGCTGACCCGCAGACCTGCCGAGGCGAGGCGCTGCCGCAGGGGTTCCAGTGCGCCGTCGTACTCGAAGCCCAGTCCTGAACGTGGCGGTCCTGAAGCCGGCCGCACCAGCAGGACTCCGCCGTTCTTGGTGGAAAAATCGGCGGTGTCGTCCTGGTCCGGAACCGGGCGCGGGCGCGCCCCGATGTGCTGCAGCGTGCGGGCGGCGGCGGCGGGATCTTCGGTAAACCAGACCCCGGCGACGGCCAGCGCCGGGTCAGCGTCCGCGCACTGCGCAAAGTGGGACGCCTTGTCCGCCAGGAAGCTGAAGCAATCGGGAGCCGTGATCCTGCAGGCCTCGCCATGGTCCGCGGTGACGAGTTCCGCGGGGGCGGCGCCGTCCTCCTCTGCCGCGAGGTTGGTCCGGCGGGCGAATTCCGCAAGGTCCCCCACCTCCACCGCCAGTGCTGTGGTGCCGTCCTCCGCAGCGCCTTCGGGGACGGTGTGGAGGGCGAGGCGGCCGGAGCCGGCGTCGAAAACCCGCCGCCCGGCGTCGTTCTCGGTAATGACCATGCCCAACGCGGTGAGGAGCGTGTCCCAGGAGTCGGGCCTGGAGGTGGAATGAAGGGGGCGGACGCGGAGCATGGCTTGTCCTTCGGATCGGTACGGGACGCTTAGGGCCCATACTGCCACGTGGGCCGGCAGCTGTCTTGGCGCTTGTCCCGGCGGGCTGCAGGAGCACAATAGGGGCATGGCCGTTGAACTCGAGGAACTGCTGCTGCCGGACGCGGTGGCATGGCGCAACTGGCTCGAGGCGAACCACAGGACCAGCCCCGGCGTGTGGCTGGTCCTGCACAAGAAGGGCGGAAACGTGACGGAACTGGACTACGCCGCCGCACTGGACGAGGCACTGTGCTTTGGCTGGATCGATGGCCAGACGCGCCGCCGTGATGAGCACACGTCGCTCCAGCGGATGACGCCCCGGACCCGCAGGAGTCCGTGGTCGGCGCGGAACGTGGGCCACGTGGCGCGGCTGGATGCGGCGGGGAAGATGACCGACGCCGGGTGGGCGGCTGTGAATGCGGCGAAGGCTGACGGGCGCTGGGCAAACGCGTACGGCGGACAGGCCGTGGCCGAGGTTCCGGAGGACCTGGCCGCCGCCATTGCTGCGGTTCCCGCCGCCCAGGCGATGTTCGACGTCCTGACCAGGACAAACCGGTTTGCGCTGATTTACCGGGTCAACTCCGCTGTGCAGGCTGCCACCCGGGAACGGCGGATTGCCGGGTTCGTGGACATGCTGGCGCGGGGCGAGGCCCCGTATCCGCAGAAGAAGCGTCCCGGCGACCCTGCGCCGTCACCCCAACCGACCAGCCCGCCCCCAACTGAGTAGCGCCAAGTGTCGTTTTGAGGCTCCAAAACGACACTTAGCGCTACTTAGTTGGGGTTAGTCGTCCAGGGGGAACGCCACGCCTTCGCCCACCACGCGCAGGCACAGCTCCATGCCGGGCCGGGCGATGGAGGCGTTCCAGTGCCGGATGGTGATGATCTCGCCGCCGCCGGGGTAGCGGTGGTCCGGGCTGGAGGCCAGCTGTGGCGGAACAGACAGTTTCAGGCGCACGGTGGTTTCCGGGCCGAAGTAGTCCGTGTCCACTACAACGCCCCGGATGTTTCCGCCCTCGGCAATCCTGATCTGCTCGGGCCGCAGCATCAGCTGCACCCGGCCCTGCGCCGGCGGCCGCCGGACGGGGATCGCCCCCAGGGAGCAGGTTGCCAGCGAACCCTCCAGCCAGGCGTCCAGGATGACCGCATCCCCCAGGAACTCGGCCGTGGCCCGGTCCGCCGGGCGGGTGTACACCACGAACGGGTTGCCGATCTGGGCGAGTTTGCCGCCACGCATTACAGCCACCTGGTCCGCGAAGGACAGCGCCTCGGCCTGGTCATGGGTCACCAGGATGGTGGTCACGCCGGCCTTATTCAGGACCTTGGCCACTGCCCGGCGGGTGGCTACCCTGAGCCCCGCGTCGAGTGCTGAGAAGGGCTCGTCAAGGAGCATCAGTTCGGGCTCCCGCGCCAGGGCCCGGGCCAGTGCTACGCGCTGCTGCTGCCCGCCGGAGAGCTGGTGGGGGCGGCGCCTGGCCATGGCCGCATCCAGTGACACCATTTCCAGCAGTTCACTGATCCGTGCGGCCACAGCGCGCCGGCCGCCGGGCAGGCGGTCCGGATCGAGCCCGAAGGCCACATTCTGCCCCACGCTGAGGTGCGGGAACAGGGCACCGTCCTGGGCAACATACCCGATGTGCCGTTTGTGCGCGGGCACCCAGACGCCGTCGCCCGCCACTTTGGTGCCGTTCAGCGCGATGGTGCCCGTCTCGGGGTGCTCGAAGCCGGCGATCAGCCGCAGCAGGGTGGTCTTGCCTGACCCGGACGGGCCCACAATGGCCGTGGTTCCGCCTTTGGCGACGGAGAGGTTGACGCCCTTCAGGACGGCCTGGTTGCCGAAGTTCTTGGTGACGTCCGTGATCTCCAGGTGGCTGTTTGTGGTGGGCGCCACGGACGGCGCGATCCGCGGTTCCGGCAGCCTCGAGGGGGCTTGTTCTGTCACTGTCCGGCTACTTTCTTGGACTGCTGGAAAAGGAGGTACGTCATCGGCGCGGAGAGCAGGATCATCAGCAGGGCGTACGGCGCGGCGCCGGCGTAGTCGATCTCGCTGCTCTTGCTCCAAAACTCGGTGGCCAGCGTGCGCGTTCCGTTGGGGGAGAGCAGCAGGGTGGCGGTGAGCTCGTTGGCGATGGCAAGGAAGACGAGAGCCGCGCCGCCCGCGGCGGCTGGTGCCGTGAGCCGCAGGGTGACCCGGACGAAGGCCACGAGCGGACGCTTGCCCAAGGCCAGGGCGGCCTCGTCCAGTTCCTTCGGAGCCTGCGCCAGTCCAGCCCGGAGGTTGACCAGGGCGCGCGGCAGGAACAGGAGGACGTAGGCCGCCACCAGCACCCCTGCGGTCTGGTAGATCCCCGGCACAATCCGGATGCTCACCGTCACGAAGGCCAGGCCCACCACGATGCCGGGCAGGGAGCTGGTGATGTAGTTGGAGAGCTCCAGGGACTTGCTGAACCAGCCGGGGTGGCGGACAGCGAGGTATGCCATCGGAAATGCCACCACGATGGTGGCCGCGGCGCCGGTCAGGCCATAGCCGAGCGTGGTGAGGAGGGCCGGCAGGAACTCGTCCGCGGCCCAGGCGGCGGTTCCGCCGGAGGCCACCCAGCGCAGCACAAAGAACAGGGGGAGGCCGAAGGCCAGTACGGTCAGTCCGACGAGGAACAGCTGGGCGGGAAGCTGGTACGCGTGCAGCGGCAGGCGCAGAGCCTTCGCCTGCGCGCCGGGGCCGATGCGGGCGTAGCGGGCGGTGCCGCGGCTCCTGACTTCGGCCAGCAGCAGGAGGAGGCAGAAGAACACCAGCACGCTGGCCAGCATGTTTCCGGCAGCACCGTTGAACGTTGACTGGTACTGCACCATGATGGCCGTGGTGAAGGTGTCGAAGCGGATCATGGCGAACGCCCCGTACTCGGCGAGCAGGTGCAGGGCCACCAGGAGCGCACCGCCGGTCATGGCAATGCGCAGCTGCGGGAGGACTACCCGGAAGAAGGACCGCCAGGCGCCGAGGCCCAGCGCGGCCGCCGACTGCTCGATGGCAGGGTCCAGCCGGCTGAGCGCGGCAGCGGCGGGGATGTAGACCAGCGGGAAGTAGGACAGTGTTGCGATCAGGACCCCCGAGCCCAGGCCGCCGAGCGACGGGATTGCCGAGACCCAGGCGTAGCTGTTGACGAACGCAGGGATGGCCAGCGGCGCGGCCAGGAGCACAGCCCAGATCCGCGCGCCGCGCAGCGTTGTGCGTTCCACGAGCCATGCCCCGGCGACACCGAGGACCAGGCACAGCGGGACGGTGATCGCCGTCAGCAGGAGGGTGTTGAGCAGCAGTTCGGCCACGCGCGGACGGAAGATGAGTTCGACGGCGGTGTCCCAGCCGGTTGCCGCGGTCATGTACACCACGTAGGCCAGCGGAACGAGCGAAAACAGGGCAATCAGCACCGCCAGCGCGGACACCGCAGAAACGCCGAAAGGCGGGCGGGGGCTGCTGCCCCGGCCCGCCGTCGTCGAGCTCCCCCGAGGGGGAGCCGAGAGATCAGGAGTCACGGATTTAGAGGAGTCCTGCCGCTGTCATCAGGTCGGTGACCTTCTTCGAGTTGAGCTTGGCGGGATCGACAGTGGGGGCCTGGAGCTCCGCGATCGGAACCAGCTTCTCGTTGGCCGGAACATCCGAGGCGATGGCGTACTCGAACGAGGTGCCGTCCTTTAGGATTTCCTGGCCCTTCTTGCCGGTGATGAACTTCAGGAACGCCTGGGCATCAGCAGCCTTCTTGGAGCTCTTCAGGACACCGCCGCCGGATACGGAGAGGAAGGCGCCCGGATCCTGGTTCTTGAAGTAGTACGGGCTGACGTTCTTGGAGTTCTCGCCCGTCTTCGCCTGGTCGCCGTAGTAGTAGTAGTGGTAGATCAGGGCCGCATCCACTTCACCGGCGTTGACGGCCTTCATGGCGGTGCTGTTGCCCTTGTAGGCCTTGAAGTTTTCCTTCATGCCCTTGAGCCACTCCTCGGTTGCGGCCTCGCCCTTGAGCTCGAGCAGTGCCGAGACAATGGCCTGGAAGTCGGCGCCGGACGGCGAGGCGGCCCACTTGCCCTTCCACTCCGGGTTGGCCAGGTCCAGCATGGACTTGGGCAGCTTGTCTTCCGTCAGCTTGTTCTTGTCGTACACCAGGACCGTGGAGCGGGCAGCGATGCCTGTCCACTTGCCGGTGGAAGGACGGAACTCTGCCGGCACCTGCGCGGCGGTTGCCGCGTCCACATCCGCGAACAGGCCGGCGTTCTCAACCTGGGTCATGGCGGGGGAGTTCTCCGTCAGGAAAACGTCGGCCGGGGAGGCGTCGCCTTCCTGGATGATCTGGTTGGACAGCTCGGTGTCCGACCCCTGGCGCATGGTGACCTTGATGCCGGTCTCCGCCGTGAAGGCGTCGATCCATTCCTTGGTCAGGCTCTCGTGCTGCGCGTTGTAGACGGTGATTCCGCCCGAGTCCCCGCCAGCGGCGGAAGACGAGCCGGTGGCTGCCGGAGTGGAACCGCCGCCGCAGGCGGTCAGTCCGAGGGCTGCGGTGGCGGCGAGTGCGATGCCGGCCAGGGCGCTGTTGCGGATCTTCATGGGGGGGCTGCTTTCTGGAAAAAAGTCAACGGGACCGGAGTCCTCATGGGCCGGGATTCGGGAGGCCTACGGGGAAAGCGTAGGTTAGCCATACCTAAGCCACCAAGCCGCAGCGGGGTTATGTGAGCAGGATCACAAGAATTACGGAAGTGTTGCGTGCCCTAATTGCCGGGGCTATCCGGGAGGGTTGCCGCGGCCTCCAGGGCCATCCATGCCTGCAGCTGGGTGGAAAGCTCGACGGCGGTGCCCGCGGGGCAGGTTTCCCGTGCAGGGTTGGCAGCGTGCAGGGAGAAGATGCTTGCGCCGTTCTTTCCGTCGGCTTCGCCGGCTTCCACGGGGCGCCGACCGGCCCAAAAAGCGCCTGCCGTACTGGCCACCAGCGTGGCGGCGGCGCTTCGGGTCCGGGGGGACAGCCTGGCGTCGGCGGCCGCGAGCGCCAAGTAGCGGCAGAGGATTCCAGTGAACAGGCCGCCGTCGCCCGTCCCTTCGCACCGCAGGACGCGGGCCTCGCCGGTGGATGCTGTGCCGGTGGATGGTGCGCTGGCGAGGGGCGGAACCGTGAGATGCTGGTCCGCCGCCTCCACCACGACGGCTGCCCGGGCAAGGTTCGCCTCCCCGCCCTGTTCCAGGAGGGCGCCCAGGACGGGGCCCTGGTTGTAGGTGTAGACCGTCCGTTCCACCATCACTTCGCCGGCCGCGTTCAGCCGCGCACCGTCGAGGTACAGGCCTTGGTCCGGGTCGAAGAGGGTGGCGTCCAGCCAGTCCAGCAGCGCTTGTGCCTTTTCGGGGCGGCCCGTCCGGGCGAAGTAGAGAGCGACCGGCGCAGTGGCCGGGGTGTTCTTGAAATCCCGTGCTTTGCTCCAGAAAGCGCCGCCGCCCAGGTCCGCCGTGCATGCTGCCTCGAACTGGAGGGTGAGGGACTTCCGGACGCGCGCGTTGCGCCCGCGCCCCGGCTTGCGGGCCTCTTCGGCCAGCTTGTCGAGCCGGTGGGTGGCAAGCGCCAGCCAGGCCATGTCGTCGTAATAGTTGTTGACGAGCGTGAAGGCGTTCCGCAGCCGGATTCCGGTGACCAGGCGGGAGGCGAGCTGCCCGGCGCTGGGGTGCTCCGGGCCGTTGAACCTCGCGGCGGGGGTGGCGCCGCAGCCGAGTTCCCGCAGCCCTGCATCAACCAGGCAGTCAACGTAATGGGCCTGCCACCAGTAGTGCCAGGGCCCCAGGAGCGCGCCCTTCGGATCCCTGCGCCGGGAATGTGGGGTCCACTTCACGGCACCGAGGTGGGTGCCCGGCAGGAACAGCAGCCTCCTGCCGAAGAGCGTGGTCACCGATCGTGCAGCTTCATTTGCCCTGCCGTGCCAGCGGGAAAGATCCTGGCGGTCAGGGGGGTCCGGACGCGTCATGGATCCCACCCTAGTCCGCTGCCTCCCGCCCCCGGGAAGCGCCCATGGATGCAGGGCTTCCGTATTTCAGTTAACATTCACTAACTAACCTCCGTGGCCGGCCTGCCGTGGGGGACGCGCATCAAGGAGGATGTATGGACGTCAACGGCACTGTGGCGCTGGTGACCGGGGGAGCCTCGGGCCTGGGGGCGGCAACAGTCCGGCGCCTGTTCGACGACGGCGCTTCGGTGCTGCTGGTTGACCTCCCGTCGTCGGCAGGGGCTGCCCTCGCAGAAGAACTGAACGCGGCCGGCAGCCCGGGCAGGTCCGCCGTCTTTTCGCCCGCGGACGTGACCAGCGAGTCCGAGGTCCAGGCCGCCGTCGACGCCGCGGTCCGCCTTGGCCCGCTGCGGATCGTGGTGAACTGCGCCGGGATCGCCACCCCCGGAAAGGTTCTGGGCCGGGACGGCGTGCTTCCTCTCGAGGCCTTCAACCGGGTCATCCACGTGAACCTCATCGGCACCTTCAACGTGGTGCGCCTCGCAGCCGCAGCCATGGCAGCCACCGAACCGGCCACCACAGTGCTGGGCGGCCCGGAGCGCGGCGTGATCATCAATACCGCCTCGGTCGCGGCCTTCGAAGGACAGATCGGCCAGCCGGCGTATGCGGCCTCCAAAGGCGCGGTGGCGGCCATGACGCTGCCAATCGCCCGGGAACTGGCCCGCTCGCTGGTCCGGGTGGTCACCATCGCGCCCGGCATCTTCGAGACACCCATGATGGCCGGCCTGCCGCAGGAGGCGCAGGACTCCCTGGGGGCGCAGGTGCCGCATCCCTCACGGCTGGGCAGGCCCCACGAGTACGCAAACCTCGTGGCGCACATCGTGGACAACGCCATGCTGAACGGGGAAACCATCCGCCTGGACGGCGCCATCCGGATGGGCCCGAAGTGACTGCACAGGAGATGACGGACGAGGCCCTGCCGGAGCTGCCCGCCGCGGACTTCTTCGCCTTTGAATCCCTCCTGGGCCAAAAGGAACGCGACAAGCTCGCGGAACTGCGGGAATTCCTGGCCGCTGAGGTAGCTCCGTACGCAGGGGATTGGTGGAACAAGGCCGAGTTCCCCGCGCACATCCTGCCCAAACTGGCTGCCCTTGAGCTCAGCACGCCCGCCCAGCGCGGCTACAGCAATCTGTTCGCCGGCCTGGTGATTGCAGAGATGACGCGCGTGGACACCTCCATTGCCACCTTCTTCCTGGTCCACCACGATCTGTTTGTCCAGGCCCTGTACGACTTCGGGTCCGCGGACCAGAAGCGGCGGCTGCTGGCAGACGCCTCGGATTTGCGCATCACGGGTGCCTTCGCCCTGACCGAGCCCAATCATGGTTCGGATGTGGCGGGCGGCATGGAGACGCGGGCCAGGCGCATCTCTTCCGTGACAGGCGAGGCGGACGACGACGGTGACGCCTGGGTTCTGAACGGCGCCAAGCGGTGGATCGGCAACGGGACGTTCTGCGACTACATGCTGGTGTGGGCGCTGGACGAGGCGGACGGGCTGGTCCGCGGGTTCATCGTGGACGCCACGTTGCCAGGCGTCACGCGGACCCGGATCGAGAACAAGATTGCGCTGCGGACGGTGCAGAACGCGGACATCCTCCTGGCGGACGTCAGGGTGGCCGAGGCCGACCGGTTCGCGTCCGTCAACAGCTTCGAGGACACCAAGGAGCTGCTGCGGGGCTCACGGATCATGGTCGCCTGGCAGGCCGTCGGCCAGCAGTTGGCCGCCTTCGACGTCGCCCGGCAGTACGCCGTGGAGCGCCGGCAGTTCGGCCGCCCGCTGGCGCAGTTCCAGCTGATCCAGCAGCAGCTCGTGACCATGCTCGGCAACGCGGTGGCGAGCATGGGCATGATGGCAGGGCTGGCGCGGCTGCAGGATGACGGAGCCGCAGACATGCCGCAGGTAGCACTCGCGAAGTCATACCTGAGCGCACGGATGAGGGAAACGGTGGCGCTGGGCAGGTCAATCCTGGGCGGGAACGGGATTCTGACCGAGTACCGGATGGCCAAGATTTTCTCCGACGCCGAGGCCATCTACACCTACGAAGGGTCCTTCGAGGTCAACACCCTGATTGTGGGCCGCGCCATCACGGGGGTTTCGGCAATCACCTAACCCCCGCGGGGGTACGGCTTCTCGCCCGCCTCCACGCGCACGTCCAGCGAATTGTTCCTTACCGGCATGGGGCACGTGCCGTACGGGGTGAAGGCGCTGGGATAGTTGATGGCCCGGTTGAAATCCAGCACCACGGTCGCATTTCCGGTTGAATCCGTTCGTGGCCGCGGCAAGGACAGCTTGCGCCAGTCATCCGTTTGTCCCGGCGGGGCGGCGCCGTTGGTTTCGTCATGGAAAGTGACGGTCAGCGCCCCGAGCTTCTCCTCCTCCGCCTGCAGCCGGCACTCGTGGCCGCTCCCGGGAACGCGGAAAACGACTTCGCCCACGGTGCGGTGGATGCCATCCACCAGGGGATTGGCCGTGGCGATGGGCACGTCCACGGGTTCGGGATAGGGTTCGAACCGACCGGGAACGTCCCAGTCGGGGTTGTAGTCGAACGTTGGCACGCCGGTGAATCCGGTGAGCACGGGGGAGGCGGAATCGCGGGTCCGGATGGCATAGCGCCCGGCCCGCATGGCCAGTTCCACTACCACCTGGTCCCCGCCAGGTCCGCCGAACTGCACCCACATCAGCGACTCCTCATCGGCGAGGGCCGCGGAAATCGTCCCGGACACTGGTTCCCCTGACTCCACCAGCGACAGGCCGTCGGCGGGCACCGCGGTGAGCGCCGCCGTCGTGCCGTCCGTTGACCAGAGCCCGGGGGCAAATTCGACGGCGGCAGGGGAGCCCTCCAGCCACTGGAACGAGGTGAGGGCCAGCCAGCCGTGGCGGGCGGCGAGGGCCTTGTTGCGGTTGTCGCGGAAGCGCTGCCAGCGCTCCACCTTCGCTGCGGGGTGGGTGCCCATGGTTCCTTTCAAACGGTCGGGTTGCCCACGCTACAACCGTCCCGTGCCGGCGTTCATTCCACTTTGGTACGGTCCGCCCTGTTGAATAGGTGGCGTGGACATACTTGCTGGAGTAAGCACCGAATGGCTCAAGGCCCTGACCTGGATCACGGCAGTAACAGTCGGCGTGGCAATCCTCCTGTGGCGGCCGCGGCGGCCCGACCTGGCGGGTCTGGCAGCCCTGGTGGTGTTCATGGCAGCCAGTGCCGGTGCGGGGATCTACGTCCTGAACCACCTGGGCGACGGCCGCTGGGGCGGTGACCAGCAGTCAAAACTGAGCCCGCCTCCGCTCACTGACGCACCGATGGTGGGGCAGTTCCTGGAACCGCTGGAAGGGATGCTGGGCGGCGTTACCGACGGCATCAACGAGTTCGTGGACTTCCGGTCCGCGTTGCCGGTGGCGCTGGATTTCTTTGTTGCCGCGGGCTGGGCGCTCGCGCTTTCGGTGCCCCTGGCGCTGGTGGCCATGGTAGTCACCGCCAGGGCCGCCAAGCGGCTCAAGGCAGAATTCACAGGCTATAAGTCTGAAGTTGACCAACTCCGCGCTGAACTCAACCAGGTCAAGCGCCACGTCGGCTACCCGGCCGGTGACATTATCTGAGACGAATTCCCTCTGCAGCCACACTGCGGGTAGCATCTTTAGCTAGTTACGTGGCTCACAGTATCCAGCGCAGTGTACGAGCCAAGTCCGAACCCTCGAAAGATAGTTTCCATGGCTCACACTGCAATGAATCCCGAAACCGATCTTGCCTCCGAACTGCGGGCAGATGTCCGCCGCGTCTCCACCCTGCTGGGAGAGTCGCTGGTCCGCCAGCACGGACCTGAGCTCCTTGACCTGGTTGAGCAGGTGCGCCTCCTCACCAAGGAATCCAAGGAAGCCGCCCGCGGCGGTGCCGACGCCACCGGCCCGTGGAGCGCCCACGACGTCGTGGCCCAGGTCCGCGAGCTTTTGGGCTCCCTGCCCATCGGGCAGGCCACCGACCTGGTCCGTGCCTTCGCCTTCTACTTCCACCTGGCCAACGCGGCCGAACAGGTGCACCGGGTGCGCGGCCTGCGGACCCGCGCGGAAAAGGACGGCTGGCTGGCCAAGACGATTGCGGACATCGCCAGCCAGGCCGGCCCCGGGGTGCTGCAGGAAGTGGTCAACGGACTGGACGTCCGCCCCATCTTCACCGCCCACCCCACCGAAGCCTCGCGCCGGTCCGTGCTGGACAAGATCCGCAAGCTCTCCGACGTGCTGGCCCAGCCCACCGCCGAGGGCACCACTGCACGCCGGCGCCAGGACCGCCAGCTGGCCGAAATCATCGACCAGATGTGGCAGACTGACGAGCTCCGCCAGGTCCGGCCCACGCCGGTGGACGAGGCCCGCAACGCCATTTATTACCTGGGCAGCATCCTCACCGACGCAATGCCGGAAATGCTCACCGAATTCTCGGACCTGCTCAGCGAACACGGCGTGACCCTCGCATCCCAGGACGCCCCCATCCGCTTCGGCTCGTGGATCGGCGGCGACCGGGACGGCAACCCCAATGTCACCGCCGCGGTCACCCGCGAGATCCTCCAGATCCAGAACCAGCATGCGGTGCGCATCAGCATCGGCATGATCGACGAACTGATCTCCATCCTGTCCAACTCCACTGCGCTCGCAGGTGCGGACCAGGAACTGCTGGACTCCATCGACTCGGACCTGAAGAACCTGCCGGGCCTGGACAAGCGCGTCCTGGAGCTCAACGCACAGGAGCCCTACCGGCTGAAGCTCACCTGCATCAAGGCCAAGCTGATCAACACCGGCAAGAGGGTGGCGGCCGGATCCAACCACGAGCACGGCCGCGACTACAGCGGAACCGATGAACTCCTCGCGGACCTTGAACTGCTGGAGCGCTCGCTCCGCAACCACTCGGCGTCACTGGCTGCCGACGGCGCACTGGCCCGGGTCCGCCGCGCCATCGCGTCGTTCGGGCTCCACCTGGCCACCCTGGACATCCGCGAGCACGCCGACCACCACCATGACGCCGTCGGCCAGCTGATGGACCGCCTGGGCGGCCCCGGCCTGCGGTATGCGGAGCTCAGCCGCGAGGAGCGCTTTGAGGTGCTGGGTTCAGAGCTCGCCTCGCGCCGGCCGCTGTCCGGGCACCCGATCAAGCTCGACGGCGCCGCTGACGGCACGTACGACGTCTTCCGTGAGATCCGCCGCGCCCTGCGCACGTACGGCCCGGATGTCATCGAGACCTACATCATCTCCATGACCCGTGGCGCGGATGACGTCCTGGCCGCAGCCGTCCTGGCCCGTGAGGCCGGCCTGGTGAACCTGTTTGGCGAGAAGCCCTACGCCAAGCTCGGGTTTGCGCCCCTGCTGGAGACCGTTGAGGAGCTGCGGGCCTCCGCCGAGATCGTTGACCAGCTGCTGTCCGATCCCTCCTACCGCGAACTGGTGCGGCTGCGCGGGGACGTCCAGGAAGTCATGCTGGGCTACTCGGACTCCAACAAGGAATCCGGCGTGATGACCAGCCAGTGGGAGATCCACAAGACCCAGCGCAAGCTGCGGGATGTCGCCGCCAAGCACGGCGTGCGCGTGCGCCTGTTCCATGGCCGCGGCGGGTCCGTGGGCCGCGGCGGCGGACCCACGTACGATGCCATCCTGGCGCAGCCCAACGGCGTGCTGGAAGGCGAGATCAAGTTCACGGAACAGGGCGAGGTCATCTCGGACAAATACTCCCTGCCCGAGCTCGCCCGCGAAAACCTTGAGCTGTCCCTGGCCGCAGTGCTGCAGGGCTCGGCCCTGCACAAGGACCCGCGCACCTCCGCCGACCAGCGGGAACGCTACGGGCACGTCATGGAGACCATTTCCGACGCGGCTTTCGACCGCTACCGGAACCTGATCGACAACCCCGACCTTCCGGCCTACTTCATGGCGTCCACCCCGGTGGAGCAACTGGGCTCGCTGAACATCGGCTCACGGCCGTCCAAGCGACCGGATTCCGGTGCGGGGCTCGGCGGCCTGCGTGCCATCCCTTGGGTGTTCGGCTGGACCCAGTCCCGCCAGATCGTCCCCGGCTGGTTCGGCGTGGGCTCGGGCCTGAAGGCGGCCCGCGAGGCCGGGAACGCGGCCCAGCTCGTGGAAATGTGGGAAAACTGGCATTTCTTCCGGTCGGTGCTCTCCAACGTGGAGATGACCCTCGCCAAGACGGACCTGGACATCGCCGGCTACTACGTCTCCACCCTCGTCCCCGAGGAACTGCATCACATCTTCCGGTCCATCCGGGAGGAGTACGAGCTGACCGTTGCCGAGGTCCAGAACCTGACCGGCGAAAGCTTGCTCCTGGACGCCCAGCCCACGCTCAAGCGTTCACTCGAGATCCGGGACCAGTACCTGGATCCGATCAGCTACCTGCAGGTGGAGCTCCTGCGCCGCGTCCGGGCTGAGGCGGCTGACGCCGCTGACGGCATCAGCGGAGCCGAAATTGACGAACGCCTCCAGCGCGCCATGCTGATCACCGTCAACGGCGTGGCAGCCGGGCTCCGGAACACGGGCTAGGCCCTTCTGGCGTTGCGCCACCACTTTTGGTTGCTTCCCGGTGCCGGGAGCAACCAAAAGTGATGCGCATCCTAAGTAGCCGCTGCTGCCGCTACAGGCAGCGGACCTTCGGGTTGTAGGTTGCCAGCACGCCGTCCGGGTTACCCTGCCAGAGGTACGCATGGAGGTCGTAGTGGATCGGCATGCCGGGGGCGTGGCCTGGCATGGGGCCGTCAAATGCCTTGCCGAACATGGAGGGCCGGTCGCTGTCGGTTCCCAGGTTCTGGTCCGCGTCCACCTCGAACCATTCTGCTGCCACCAGCCTGAGTTGGCCGGCGCTGTTGGCTGCGTACGTCAGTGCATCCGGGACCATCGGGTCCATCAGGCCGAACTGGCTGAATTTGACGTAGTGGTAACCCATGCCTGGAACACATTCACCCACTGCCTGGTAGCCGGCCGCTATGGCTGCGTCCACGTTATGATACTGGACGGTGGCCTGGCGCACAGCCGCCAGGGCGTTCTTCTCCGAGCCTGCCGAAGCGGCACTTATACCCAAAATCGAGGCCAAGAGGACTGCAAATGTGGTTGCAAAAGCGCGAAGGATATTCCGTCTCATGTTCCGTCTTCTTTTCTCGTTGTTGATACTGACGATGAGACCGCGGGAATAGTTTAGTCCCGCCGTGCCGGAGACCGCCATGGGTGATGTGCTTCCACTGCCGGACGGGCTTTTCACCGGCGCTATTGATTAGGGTTGAAGGCATGCCTTCCTTCCAGACCCGCCTGAAGATCACGGGCCTTCGGCCGGGCAACCCGCCCGAAGCCGTGATGGACGCTGCGGTGGAAGCGCTGGGGTTGCGCCATCATGTGGAGTCGAACCAGCTGCAGATCGCCGGCGGCGTGCCGCAGCTGAACCTGCGGTTCCTTGTGGAGGCAACCGAATACAGCGGCGAGAACCAGCAGGCGCGGGAATCGGCAGCCATGATGCGGGACGCCGTCGAACGCGTTGCCCTCACGGGTTCGCTCACTGTGCTGCGCCGGAACCGCGGCCGCTGGGCACCTGTCTAGGACCACTCTGGCATCCTGCGCCCCGGGTCGTGCGGCGGTCAGCCCAGCGGCCCGGGTTCCTCCACCGGAGACCGGCTGCCGCGGCGCCGGGTGGCGATAATGCCGACGGCGGCGCCCACCACCAGCCCGAGCGCCACCCCGATGAGCGAACTGGCCCAGAACGGCAGCTTGGTTGCCGAGCCCGTGAAGTAGCCCAGGCCCACCAGCCAGCATGCCCACAGCACCGCCCCGATGCCTGCGCACAGGCTGAATCCCCCCACGGAGACGTTGGCTATGCCGGCCGCGGCGGAGGTGGCCAGCCGGCCGCCCGGGATGAACCTTGCACCGATGATGGTCCCGTAGGTGGAGGAACGGCCGGCTTTGGCGATGGCCTCGTGGATGCCCTGATGGACCCGCCGGCCCCACTTCCACCGGTCCAGCACGTGGCTCAGCCGCCGCCGGAAGAGCTGGAAAACCACCATGTCGCCGATCCAGGAGGCCACGGCCGAGAGTGTTCCCACCAGGAAGACGTTGGCACGTCCGTCCGCGGACAGGGCGCCGGCGGTGATCACCACCATTTCGGAGGGAACGGGCGGGAAGATGGCATCACCGAGAACCACGGGGATGATCCAAAAATAGATCGCCGTCCCCCAGCTCTCAGCGCTGCCGAAGTCCATGGCCCAACTGCCGGCCGGCCAGGAAGTACCAGTACGGCCAGGCGACCCAGGCGGCTGCTCCCGCCGCGACTCCTGTCCCGCCGATGCCGTAGCGGATCCAGCGTGGAAGCTGCTCCGCCCAGGTCAGGCCAGCCACCGGCAACGCCACCAGCAGTGTGCCTCCAATGGCCTGTCCCAGGCGGGCGAGGTTTCGCGGGTACCCGCCGGACGCCAGGAGCTTCCGGTGTGCCAGCAGGAACCAGCCGGCCTGGACGGTCATCGCCGCGACGGAGATGGCGGTGGAACTCTTGAAGTCGAGCTGCCTGGAAACGAGCAGGAACGAGCTTGCGGATCCGGCCGCGCAGGAGGCCGTGACAACCCATTTTGCGGCTTCGGACGCACCCGTCCGGGGCAGCCGGCGGTGGACCTGGAGGATCACGGGGATGGCCGCCAGGTTGAACAAGGCGCCAGTTGCGTCGTTGATTGTGCCGAAGACGTAGGGCCCGTTGCGTGGCACTTCCACGGCAAACATGGCGCCCAGGGTGGCCACTCCCACCGCGCCCAGCCCGGCTGCCGCGTAGGCAGAACGGGCGGCTGTCCGATCGCCGGGTATTTCGATGAGCGCGTCCATTTGTGCTTCCTTGCCTTGGCCCAGGTATCCCTCAGGATAGTCCCGCCGGCACCCGCCATCCAGAGGACGAAAGCGGCCAGGAGCGGCCGGTCAGCTGCGGGCCGGGCCGGCCGCGCTGAGTTCAAGCCCGCTGCGGTACTCAACCGGCTTCCCGGTGATGGGGTCAATGAACCGGATGCCGCGGGCCAGGAGCTGGAGCGGCCGGCTGTAGTCGTCCGGCGCCTTGTCCAGCAGGTCCGGATAGAAGGCGTCGTTGATGATGCCCAGGCCGAGGGAAGCCATGTGCACCCGCAGCTGATGGGTCTTTCCGGTGTGCGGTTCCAGCCGGTACCGCGCCAGTCGCCGGGGACTGCCTGATGCCGCGACTGTGGCGCCGGAGGCACCCGGGGAAGCTCCGGCGTCGAAGGTTTCCAGCCGCTCGATCCGCGTTTCGGCGTTCGGCTCACCCTCCACGACTTCGGCGAGCAGGTAGCTGCGGGACTTGGTCATCCGGTTGCGGACCACCACGGGAAATTCGACGGCGGCGTGGCCCGGCGCAGGTTCGGCGGCGGCCACGCACTCGTACTCCTTCTGCACCTGGCGCTTCTCGAAGAGCACCTGGTACTTGCCGCGGGTCTGCGGATTGGTGGAGAACAGCAGTACGCCGGCGGTCATGCGGTCCAGCCGGTGCATGGGGATCAGGTCCGGCAGCTCCAGCTGGTTGCGCAGACGCACCAGCGCCGACTCCTGGATATAGGTGCCGCCCGGGGTGGTGGGCAGGAAATGCGGCTTGTCCACCACCAGCAGGTGCTCGTCCTGGTGCAGGATGGTGGTGTCCACCGGGATCCGCGTCTCCGGCGGCAGGCTGCGGTAGTACCAGATGAAAGTGTGGTCCTGGAGGGGAGTAGCCCGGTCCAGCGGTACCCCGCCCTCGCCAACGATCTCGCCGGCGTCGAACCTGTCCTCGATGCCCTGCGGATCGATGTGCCCCCAGCGGTGCATCATGTAGTCCATGGCCGTGTCCCAGGGGCCCTCCTCCGGCAGGCGCAGGCGGGTGGCGTTAACGCCGTCGCGCACGGGAAGGGGGGATTGCATCACCGGTCCATTCTACCGGCGCGCGTTGCTGCCCTTCCGCCCCTTCCGGTGGCGAACCCGAGTCCGACGATATAAAAGTTCTTGACAATAAAAATTGTCGGTAAGCATACTGGAAGCATGTTGGAGATAGCGGTCATTGAGGACCCGGCGGCGGCCGAGGTGTCACTGGATCCGATCCGTACCCGGGTCCTTCGGGAGCTGGTCCAGCCGGCATCGGCCACCCAGCTCGCGGTCAGGCTGGCGCTGCCGAGGCAGAAGGTCAACTACCACCTGAAGGCGCTGGAGAAGCACGGCCTGGTGGAGCTGCTGGAGGAGCGGCGCAAGGGCAACGTGACCGAGCGCATCTTCCAGGCCAAGGCCTCGTCCTACCTGATCTCGCCCCAGGCGCTGGCTTCGATCTCTCCGGATCCGGGCCGCTTTTCGAGCCATTTCTCGGCATTCTGGCTGCTGGCGCTTGCAGGCCGGATGGTGCAGGAGCTGGGCAAGCTGATTGCCGGTGCGGCCGCAGCCCGCCAGAAGCTGGCCACTTTCGCGGTGGATGGTGAAGTCACCTTCCGCACCGCGGCCGAACGCGCAGCCTTCGCCGAGGAGCTCGGCGTGGCAGTCACCCGGCTGGTGGACAAATACCATGACGGCGACGCGCCCCGCGGGCGGCGGCACCGCCTGGTGGTGGCCCTTCATCCCGTCCTCAAGCCGGTCAAAGAAACCATGGAAACCCCCTCAGGCAAGGAGCAGGACAATGACTGACAACCGCAACTTCGAAATCGTCTGCGACACCGAGCTTCCGGGCACGCCGGAGCGCGTGTGGGAGGCGGTGACCACCGGAACGCCTGCGTGGATGTTCCCCACGGACCAGTGGCCCGACGTCAAGACCGTCAAGGAATACCCGACGCACCTCGTGTCAAGGATTGAGGGGCCGGATGGCTGGTTCAACCAGCTGGAGCACGTCCTGGAACCGCTCGACGGCGGCCGCGCGCGCCTGCACTACGTGCACAGCGGGATCTTTGCGGACAACTGGGACGAACAGTACGACGGCGCCTCCCGCCACACCGAGTTCTACCTCCATACCCTGGGCCAGTACCTGCGGTACTTCGACGGAAAGCCCGTGGTGTTCACGGACATCCAGGCGCCGGCAGCGTCCCAGGCCGCTGACGGCTTTGCCCGCCTGCGCGGCGCACTGGGCATACCGTCCGCGGAGGACGGTTCCCGCGTGGATGTGGAGCTCGACGGCGTGGGGAGGCTTTCAGGGGAAGTGGACTTCTCCAATGACCACTTCCTTGGCGTTCGGACGTCCGAGGCCATGTACCGCTTCTTCGGCCGCAACGCGTGGGGCGCACCCGTAGGGATGACAGTCCATGATTTCAGCGGCCAAGGAGATTCCGAAGCCACCGCCAAGGCATGGGGCGACTTCCTGGCGAAGGTGTACGCGTAGGGCTGGCGTCCCCGGGTCAGGCAATGGCCACGGCCGGGGCGTTCCTGAGGGTGCGCCGGAGCTGCGGGGCGGCATCCAGCCGGTCCTGCGCTGAACGCAGGGCCAGTACTGCGGCCTCCAGCGTATCCGGCGGCAGGGTAAAGGGCACCCTGAGGTAGCGTTCGAAGGCACCGCCAACACCGAAGCGCGGCCCTGCCGCCAGCCGGATCCCAAAGTCGGGGGCAATGACCGTCAGCGCAGTGCTGATGGGGGCCGGCAGCCTGCACCACGCCGAGAGGCCGCCGGCAGGGTACGCCGCCTCCCACTCGGGCAGGTGGCCGGCGAGGAGTTCCAGGAGCGCCGCCCGGCTGTCCCGGAGCGCGGCTATCCGGGCCGGCAGCGGCTCGTCCAGGGCCCTGACCAGGTGGGCGGCGGCCAGTTGCTCCATCAGGGGTCCGCCGAGATCAAGCGAGGTCCGGGCTGCTGCAAACCGTTGGACCAGGTCCGGAGTAGCGCGGATCCAGCCTGTGCGGAGGCCGCCCCAATGGGACTTGCTGAGCGAGCCGATGGTTACCACTGCCGGGCTGAACGCCGCGACGGGCGTGGTCCCGATGCCGTCAAGGTTCAGCTCCCGGAGGGTCTCATCCACCACCAGGACGGTACCGGCAGCCGCGGCCGCGCGGGCCAGCCGGCGGCGCTGGAAGTCCGGCATCAGTTGGCCCGTTGGATTGTGGAAGTCCGGAACCACGTACGCCAGCTTGGGCCGCTGTTGCTGCAGTGCCGCCTGCATGCTGTCCATGTCCCACCCCGGCCGGCCCCCCGAGAATGCCACCGGAACGGGCCGGCACCCGGCCGCCCGGATGGCATCGAGGGCGTTCGGGTAGCTGGGGTGCTCCACCAGCACCCGTTCCTGCCGGCCGGCAAGCGCGCGAAGGACGATGTTGAGGGCATGCTGCGCGCCCGACGTCACCAGGATCTGGTCCGCGGTGGTGGGCGCTCCGGCCGCGGAGTAGCGCGCCGCCACTGCCTCACGCAGGGGGAGCAGGCCGATGGCGTCGTAGCCGAAGCCGGGGAGCAGGGCCGGGAGCTCGGTGAGGGCCGCCGCGAACGCGCGGTGCACCACCTCTCCGCTGGCGGGAAGCGAGGCATAGGCGAGGTCGATCAGTCCTTCCGGGGCAGCCAGTCCGGGGGCGGTGAGCGCCGGGTCCTTGCGTGCGGGGCCTGTGAACACCGTGGTGCCTGCCGGTGTCAGCGGCGGGATCCGTGTCCGGCTCCTGCTGCCTTGGCCGCCGGTAAGGAAACCCTGGTCGCGGAGCAGGGCGTAGGCGGCAGTCACTGTGGTCCGGCTGACGCCCAGGGCTTCGGACAGCGCCCGCTCGCTGGGCAGGGCCGTGTCCAGGGCCACGCGTCCGTCGAGCACCAGCAGGCGTACGACGTCGGCCAGTTCGCGGTAAGCGGCTGCTGCACCTACGTTCCACCCGCCCAAAAGACGGGAAAGGCCGGAGGCGGTAAGGGATGGCATCAGGCCAGTATTTCAGACTGGCTATGTAAATCAAGGCCAGTTCTCTGCCAGAGTCGTGGGTATGTTGCCCCGCAGACTCCTTCAGCTCTTCTCCGGCCTCGCCATGTACGGCCTCTCCCTCGCCATGTTCATCCGCGCCGGACTGGGCCTGGACCCGTGGGATGTCTTCCACCAGGGCGTCGCCGGAAGGATCGGGCTCAGCATCGGCGTGGTGGTCATCATCGTCAGTTTCCTGGTGCTGTTGCTATGGATTCCGCTGCGGCAGTGGCCAGGGTTCGGGACCCTCTGCAACGCCGTCCTGGTTGGTGTTTTCGCGGACATCGGTCTCGTACTGATCCCGGCGTTCTCCCACCTGGGTGGACAGATCGGCCTGCTTGCCGGCGCCGTGCTGCTGAACGGCGTCGCTTCCGCCTGCTACATCGGTGCCCGGTTCGGTCCCGGCGCACGCGACGGCTTGATGACCGGCCTGGCCAGGCGCACCGGGTGGTCCGTCAGGGTGTCCCGCACGCTGATCGAGGTTGTGGTCCTCGCCGCCGGCTGGTTCCTTGGTGGCTCCGTGGGAGTGGGAACCGTTGTGTACGCCCTTGCCATCGGCCCCCTGGTCCAGCTGCTGCTGCCGGCGTTCATGGTGCCCGCTGCACACGCCGACGCCGGAAGCCGCGGCGACTCCCGAAGCGCAGCCCCTGAGCCGCTTCCCAGCACCAACTGAGGCGGCAGGCGGAGGCCGGGAATCCTAGGCCAACAATGGCTGGCATGTGGGGCAGAAGTAGATGTCCCGTTCCTCGTCCCCGTCCAGCTTGCCCAGCACCCCGCGCCGGATGGGCGTTCCGCACTTGAGGCAGGCCTGGTGGTCCCTGCGGTACACCCAGTAGCCGGGCCGCCCCGCCATCCTGCCCACCGGCATGCCCCTGGCGTTGAGGATGGTGACCCGGCGGCCGGGGCCCAGGTTGACTTCCAGGAGCTGCTTCGCGTCGGTCATGAGGGTCCGCAGGTCAGCCACGGAGGACACCGGGGAGGCTGGGTGCACCCCGGAGAGGAAGCAGGCCTCGCACCGGTAGATGTTGCCTATCCCGGCAAGGTTCCGCTGGTCCAGGAGGGCCACTCCCACCGGAACGTCCGGGGCGGATCGGATCCGCCGTTCGGCTTCGTCCGCGTCCCAGTCCGGGCCCAGCAGGTCCGGGCCCAGGAATCCCACGATGGAATCCTCGCTTGCGGTGGCCACCACTTCCACGATGCCCAGCGAGAATCCGACGGCGTCCGCAGCCGCGGTGCGCAGCACGCACCGGGCCGTGTAGCCGGGCTTCCGCCACCTCCCCCCGGGCGGATAGACCTGCCATGTCCCCTCCATCTTCAGGTGGGAATGGATGGTGAGCCTCTTGTCATCCGGTCCCACCACGCGCATCAGCAGGTGCTTGCCCCGCGGGACCACCTCGGCCACGGTCCAGCCGGCCAGGTTCAGCGTGGCGAAGCGCGGAACGCGGAAATCGGAGGCAAGCAGTGCCTGCCCTGCCAGTGCCTGGTGCAGCTGGTTGGCTGCCCGCCAGACGGAGTCGCCCTCAGGCACGGATCCTCAATCCCTTCGGGGTGGAGTAGGCGCCGGCGGAGCTGAGGGCTGCAGCCACCGGGGTGTCAAGGATGCCGTGGCCGTTGACCTTCTCCATGATCAGTTTGTCCACCGCGCCGCGGGTCACCACGCCCACCAGGGCCGTGCCTGCCGCCGCGAGGACGGCATCATCGTCGCTGAAGGCCAGCAGTGTCTTCCCGCCCCTCTCCACGTACAGGACCAGCGCCCCGTCCACCAGCACCACCAGGGCGCCGGCTTTCCGCCCGGGACGGTGCCCGGTGCCGGCGTCGTCCTGGAGGGCGGGCCAGGGAAGGGCTGCACCGTACGGGTTGGCAGGGTCCGTGGCGGCCAGGGCCAGGGCAACCGGCTCGGGCTTGGCCAGCTGGCTGTCCTCCGAGTACGAGCGCAGCCGGTCAACAGTTGCCGGAACGGCGAACTGGGCCGCGCCCAAGTGCTCAATGAAGTAGCCGCGGCGGCAACGTCCGGCCTCCTCCAGCCTGGCCAGGACTTTGTACATCAGGCCGAAACCGCCCAGGATCTGTTCCGCCATCACCGATCCCCTGGTGACCACGCCGTAGCGGTCCAGCAGGAGTTCGGCAGTGGCGCGGGCGTGGATGGTGGCGTCGAGTTCCGGCTGCGGAAGGGCGGACCAGCGGCCGGCAGCCATGGGAGGGGTTGCTGCCGCCCCGGCCAACCCGCCATAACGCCCGCCCGCCAGCCCCGGCGAACCCATGAGCCCGCTGCCGTGCGAGCGGCCCAGCCTGCTGAGCCGCGGAGCCCTGGCCCGCGGTGCCCTCGCCACCTGCCGGTGCGCTGTATGCCCACCGGCAATCAGGGCGCGGACCGGGGCGAAGGTGTCCCCGGTGATCCGGCCTGCCCATGCCAGGTCCCAGAGCGCCGCGACCACTTCCTGGTCGCTGAGTACGGAGTCCATGCCGCCGGCGACGTCCGTCAGTTGCCGGAAGAAGTAGCCGCCGCCGTTGTTCCGCAGGTGGTCCAGCAGCCGCTGCTGGGCAGCACCGGGTTCGTACTCGGCCGCAGGATTCAGGGTCAGTTCCGCGGAGTCGGCAAGGTGGAGGCTGATCCAGCCGTCATTCCCGGGCAGGGCGCCTGCGCCGGACCAGAGGATTTCCCCGGCGGCCATGAGCTCATCCAGCATGGCCGGCTGGTAGTTGGACACCCTGCTGGCGAGGACAAGCGGCTCCCAGGCGGATGCCGGAACAGGAATTCCGGAGAGCTGGTCAACGGCCGTAATGATGCCGTCAAGGCCCCGCAGCGAGGGCTGGCCGCGGCCGGCGCCCGGGGTGCGGACATGCTGCCAGGCGGGCAGGAAGCGCCCGTAGGCTGCCGCGTCCACCGGTTCCACTTCCGCGCGGAGGGCCGCCAGCGATCGACGGCGGAGCTTCCGGAGGACCTCGGCGTCGCACCATTCGCTGACGGCAGCATGTGGGGGCAGGAGCGTCGGGGGCGCGTCACCAGCCGGCTGGGGGCCAGGTTCCACACCACCAGGTTCCACACCAGGTTCCACACCATCGGCGGGAGCGGCTTCGCCGCCGACCCTGCCCTCCCGGGTGGCTTGCGGCTGTGCGGCATGCGGCCGGAACTCGCCCTCCACCACGCGCCCGTCCGCGGCCAGGCGCTTCAGGGCCGTGCTGACGACTGCCACACCCAGGCCCAGCCGCGCTGCGGCCTCGGCGGCGGTGAAGGGTCCATGCGTGCGGGCGTAGCGCGAAACAAGGTCGCCGAGGGGGTCCGCCACGGGCTCGATGAAGGCGAGCGGGACGCCCATGGGCAGCGGAACGCCAATGGCATCGCGGAGCCGCGCGGCGTCTTCAACGGCGGCAAAGCGTTCCACGCCGCCGATGTTTACCTTGATGGCGCGGTTGGCCCGCTGCAGGGCGGTGAGGTGGGCGGCGGCTTCTGCGGGTTGGGCGTGCCCGGTGTTGGTGGGCCCGGTGTTGGTGGGCTCGGTGTTGGTGGGCTCGGCGTGGGTGGGCCCGGTTTCGGCAGGCTCAACCACCGGAGCCGGCTCAACCGACGGGGCAGGCTCAACCGACGGGGCAGGTTCCAGCCGGGCGGCTACTTCCTCCGGTGCCAGGGGGCCAAGGAGCCGCAGCAGGTCGGCGACGCCCTCCATTCCCCGCACCCGCCGGTCCTGGGCCAGCCGCTGCAGCTCGCGCTCGGTGGCCTCGATGACCTTGGGATCCAGCAGCTCGCGCAGTTCCACCCGCCCCAGCAGCTCGTTGAGGAGCGTGGAGTCGAGGGCGAGTGCGGCAGCCCGGCGCTCAGCCAGCGGGGAGTCGCCCTCGTAGAGGAACTGTGCCACGTACCCGAACAGGAGGGACTTGGCGAACGGCGACGGCTGGGAGGTGGTGGTCTGGACAATCCTCAGCTCGCGCCGCTCCACCGACGCCGCGATGTCCTTCAAAGCGGGAAGGTCGTAAACGTCCTGCAGGCATTCACGGACGGTTTCCAGCACGATGGGGAAAGTCGGGTACTTCCGTGCAACATCGAGCAGCTGCGCGGAGCGCTGCCGCTGCTGCCACAGCGGCTGGCGCTTGCCGGGGGTCTGCCGCGGCAGCAACAGGGCACGGGCGGCGCACTCACGGAACCGCGACGCGAAGAGCGCGCTGCCGCCCACCTCGGCGGTGACGATCTGCTCCAGTTCCTCGGGGTCGAACAGGAACAGCTCCGCTCCCGGCGGCTCATCCTCCATCATGGGCACGCGGAGCACTATCCCGTCGTCGGCGGCCATGGCGGAGCCGTCCATCCCGTAGCGCTGGTGGAGCCGCTGCCCGACGGCGAGGGCCCAGGGCGCGTGTACGGGCATGCCGAAAGGGCTGTGCAGGATCACCCGCCAGTCGCCCAGCTCGTCGTGGAACCGCTCCACCACCAGCGTGGTGTCGTTCGGTACAACCTCGGTGGCCATTTTCTGCTCTTTGAGGTACTGGATCAGGTTGTTTGCCGCGAAGGCATCCAGGCCGCTCGCCTCGCAGCGCTCGGTGGCCGGGCCGACGTCGGACGCTGACAGTTCGCGGACGAACGCGCCGAGGGCGCGCCCCAGGTCCACGGGCCGCCCCAGGGAATCGCCCTTCCAGAAGGGAAGTTTGCCCGGCTGGCCGAAGGCAGGGGAGACAAGCACGCGGTCGTGCGTGATGTCTTCGATTTTCCAGCTCGTCGCGCCCAGGGCAAAGACGTCCCCCACCCGGGACTCGTACACCATTTCCTCGTCCAGCTCGCCAACCCGCCGTCCTCCCTTTGGCGCAGGCGCCGGCTTGCCCTCAGCGGATGGGGCTGCGGTACCTTCCACCTCGGTGCCGATGATGTACACGCCGAAGAGGCCACGGTCCGGGATGGTGCCGCCGGAGGTCACGGCCAGGCGCTGAGCCCCCGGCCTGCCCTCGATGGTGCCCGCGTTGCGGTCCCAGATGATCCTGGGACGGAGCTCGGCGAATTCGTCTGACGGGTAACGGCCGGCCAGCAGGTCAAGGGTGGCTTCGAAGGCGGAGCGGGGGAGCGAGGCGAAAGGTGCGGAGCGCCGTACGGTGGCGAACCATTCCTCGACGTCGATGCTGCCCAGGGCGGTGGCGGCGACGGTCTGCTGGGCCAGGATGTCCAGGGGGTTGGCGGGGATGCTGAGGCGCTCAATCCTGCCGGCGAGCATCCGCTCCACGGTGATGGCTGTGTGGACGAGGTCGGCACGGTGCTTCGGAAAGAGGACACCCTGGGAGACTTCGCCCACCTGGTGGCCGGCGCGGCCCACCCGCTGCAGGCCGCTGGCCACGGACGGCGGCGACTCCACCTGCACCACCAGGTCCACGGCACCCATGTCGATGCCCAGTTCCAGGGATGAGGTGGCCACCACGCACCGCAGCCGCCCGGACTTCAGGTCGTCTTCAATGAGTGCACGCTGGTCCTTGGAGACCGAGCCGTGGTGCGCGCGGGCCAGCACCGGATCCGCGCCCGCCGAGCTTCCCGCCTGCGCCATCATGTGCGCCGGCGTGGCCGTGGAGGCGGGAACCCCTGGTGCCGCAGGTTGGGCGTCCGGACCATCCCAGCCGCCGCCCACCGCCGCCAGCTGCCGCTCAGCGTAGATCTCGTTGAGCCGTGCCGTGAGCCGCTCGGACAGGCGGCGGGAATTGGCGAAGACGATCGTGGACTGGTTGGCGAGCACCAGGTCCACGATTTTCTCTTCCACATGCGGCCAGATGGATGCCTGCGGCTGCAGTCCTGAGGCGGGGCCCGAGTCAAAAGCGCCGGCAGCGCCGGGAAGATCGGACATGTCCTCCACGGGGACCGAGACTGTGAGGTCCCAGTTCTTCCTGGCGGGCGGGGCGACTATCTCCACCGGTGCCGAACCTGCCAGGAACTGCGCCACGAGCTCCTTGGGCTCCACGGTGGCGGACAGGCCGATACGCTGCGCCGGCTTGGGCAGCAGGGCATCCAGACGTTCCAGTGAGACGGCCAGGTGGGCGCCGCGTTTTGTACCGGCCACGGCGTGGACCTCATCGATGATGATGGTGTCCACTTCGGTCAGCGTTTCCCGTGCCCTGGAGGTCAGCATCAGGAACAGCGATTCCGGGGTGGTGATGAGGATGTCCGGCGGGCTGGCCAGCAGCGTGCGGCGGTCCGCGGCCGTCGTATCTCCCGAGCGCACGCCCACGGTGGTGAGCGGTGCCGGCAGGCCCAGCCGCTTGGCGGTCTGGGTGATGCCGATCAGCGGCGAGCGGAGGTTCCGTTCGACGTCCACGCCCAGGGCTTTCAGCGGCGAGATGTAGAGGACGCGGGTCTTGCGCTTCGGGGCGCGTGTCCGCCTGCCTTTGGCCGGGCCTTTTTCCCCGGTGGCAGCGGCAGCGCCGGCTCCGGCGGGATGGCGCTCCGCAGCCTCCGTTTCTGCCGTGGGGGCGGCGAGCAGCCGGTCCAGCGCCCAAAGGAAAGCGGCAAGGGTCTTGCCCGAGCCGGTGGGAGCCACCACCAGGGCGTGCGAACCTGAGGAAATGGCGCGCCAGGCACCCTCCTGTGCGGGCGTTGGCCCTGGAAAGGCACCGAGGAACCAGTCCCTGGTGGGCCGGCTGAACTGTGCCATGGGAGCAGCACCGCCCTGTTCCTGGATCATGCCTCCATCATGCCCCAAGCCACCGACGCTGATGCCGGCCATGCTCCGGCCATGCCGGCGGCCTCCCCGATGCCCGGCTCAAGCCTTTCCTGCGGCCGGAAGATCCCTGGTGGCGGGCCCTTCCAGGAGCTTTCCGTCGCTGCTGAAGCGGGAGCCGTGCAGCGGGCAGTCCCACGTCAGCTCGCTGTCATTCCAGTGCAGGATCCCGCCGAGGTGGGTGCATACGGCGGACAGTTTGCACGTGGTGCCGGCAACGGTGGATACCGCCACGGGTTTGGGTCCCTCACGGTAAACCTTGCCTTCGCCTTCGGCCGGAACCACCGACGCGGGCCCGGCAGCCTGGTCCTCCCTGTCCTTCCGCAGGCCCTGGGCAGCCACCTGTCCCCAGCCGGAGGCCAGCCTGGCTGCCACTCCCGCGTTAAGGGCGACGGCGGACAGGGCTCCGGAGGGAGCGGTGACGCGGTGGTGGATGGTGTCCGCCCACGGCACGTTCCCGCCCAGGATGTCAGCGGAAATTCCGACGGCCGCGGCCACCGCGTTTGTCATGCCCCACTTGTTGTAGCCGGTACCGAAGTAGATATGGCCTTTGCCGCGGGGGAACTTGCCGAAGAAGGGCATGAGGTTGGTTGGCAGATAATCCTGCGCGGACCAGGTATGGGTGGCAACCGCGCCGGGGTAGTGCTGGACGGCCCAGTCGAGGAGGCTGCCCAGTTGGTGTTTCTCGGACCTGGCCCTCCCCACGTGGTGTCCGTGCCCGCCCACCAGCAGCAGTCGCCGGCCGTCCGCCTCATAGTCCCGCAGTGAATGGGTGGGTTGTTCCACCGAGAGGTACATTCCCGGGGGAGGCGCCTGGTCCTCCTGCAGCTGCAGTGCCGCCGCGTAGGAGCGGCTGGGTGTGAGCTTGGCGAAGTACAGGCCGCGGTCCAGCACCGGGGTGCCGGTGGCCAGCACCACCTCGTTGGCGGTGACGTCGCCCCGGGCTGTGTGGACGGTGGCGGGTCCGGAGCCCGTGACGTCCTGTAGCCGCACGCCGCCCACGATCGATCCTCCCCGTCTGCGAATGTCGGAGACCAGGACGTCCAGCACCTCTACCGGGTTGATCTGTGCCTGGTCCGCCAGGCGCACGGCCCCGTGAACGGCAAACGGCAGCCCGGCGTCGCGCACGTATTCCATGTCCAGCCCTGCGGTGGTGCCGGCACTGACCTCTTCGCGGAGCTTTTCCGTGCCCTGGGGGGATGCAGCGTAGGTGTAGGCGTCCCTCCGCTGGTACGGCACCCCGTTCTCGTCGAGGTAGCGCAGGAGCCAGGCCTGGCCTTCGCGGTTGCCGTCCACATATGCCTGCACCTGCTTCTGCGAGTACTGGCGGGCGAGCTGCGACAGGAAGGTCCCCTGGAGGAGGGACACTTTGGCGGTGGTGTTTCCTGTGGTGACGGCACCGGGGAACCTGGCCTCCAGGACAAGCACTTTCTGCCCCGAGCGGGCCAGCAGGAGTGCCGTGACGAGGCCGGTGAGCCCGGCTCCTGCCACCACGGTGTCATAACTGCTTCCGGGCTCGAACGGGTCTGTTGTGAAGGTGTCCGCCCGATCCAACCAAATCGACGTCATGCCTGCTCATCCTGCCTTTTGCTCCAGGCCCCGGTGGGCCATTTGTGATGGGTCTGTTATGAATCCTCATCTATCCGCAACGCACTTACTAAGTATACTTATGATGTCGGGGTTTAAGTCTATGGTCAGGTGGCAGCCCGGCAGCCACGGTGTGAACATAACGGCAAACAGGAGAGATCATGACAAGCATGAGTTCCGACGGTCGCGCGGTGGACCGGACCAACATTCAAAAGGTAACCCTCGCAGTGGGTGCAGTCTTCCTCTTGGTGGGCCTCCTGGGATTCATTCCCGGCATCACCACCAATTACCAGGCCCTGGGTTTCGCCGGACATGGTTCGGAAGCGCTGCTGCTGGGCATTTTCCAGGTGTCGGTGCTGCACAACATCGTCCACCTGCTCTTCGGCGCGGCTGGCATCGCGATGGCCCGCAGCGCCGCGCAGTCCAGGAACTACCTGGTGGGAGGCGGTGCCATCTACCTGGTCCTCTGGATCTACGGCCTGCTGATCGGCAAGGACACGGCAGCGAACTTTGTCCCGGTGAACATTGCGGACGACTGGCTGCACTTCGTCCTCGGCGTGGCAATGGTTGGCCTGGGCCTCGCCCTGTCGCGGGGAACCGCCCGCGCGGGACGACCCACCACAGCCACCAGGTAAGCACCCGCAGGCCAGCAGCACAGCACAAAAAACCGCAGGCGGCCCGGCACCAGCCGGACCGCCTGCGGTCATTCTTGGACCGTTTCCGGGGGAAGGTTAGGCCGGCTGGAACGGCCCGATGGTCAGCAGCGTGATTTCGGCATTGCTGCAGGCGCGCGTGGGCTGGGCCAGGAACAGGGATTCGGTTTCCTCGGGAGGGTAGATCCGGTAGCCAGCGGCGTCCACCATGGCGCAGTCCGGGTAGTTTCCGGCCTGGGTGTAGCGCAGCACGGCGGAGCCGGTCTGGCCGGGGGCCAGGAGGACGTCGGCCGGAGCAGTGGTTTCATCGCGCACGGCGGGCGCACCGATGGGGGCGCCGGCGCCATCGGCTGCCAGGGAGACGCCGGCAAAGCCCTGGAGGATGCACGGTTCTGCGCCGGTGTTGGTGAGGTTGAGCTTCATGTAGACGCTGCCGGCGGCGCCGCCCCCTGATGCATCGGTGGCAGCCGTAAGCCCGGCCGCCTTGCAGCGGGCAGGTGCCCCCGGCGGCGGGGTCTCTGAGCCGCTGGGCGTGCCTGCGGACGACGGCGGGGCAGGCGTCGTGGGAGCAGCGGACGTTGCATCCGGGCTGGCTGAGCTGGTGCCTGCCGGCGGAGGCGTCTGTGCCTGCGACTGGCCCGGACTGCAGGCACTGAGCATCAATGCCGCCGCCATGGCAGCCGTGGAAATGACCAACCCCTGGAAAATTCGCTGAGACCTCATGGCACCACCTTCGCCGCAGCCGGTGTCCGCGTCAACGACGCCACGAGGCAGTATGGCATTTTGATGCCCGGATCGTGATGATCCGGGCATCAAAGCGCCCTATTTGCTTCGTGCAGCGCTCCTGGCCAACGCCGTGCCGCCCAGCACCAGCCCGCCGGCCCCGGCCGCCAGGCCCGCCCAGCTGCGCGCGTCTGCACCGCCATCATCTGCACTTGCCACGGCACCGCCGTCGGAGACTGATGCGGCGTGTTCCGTCCCGTGGCCGGCGGCGCCGGTTGCCTCGGTGACGGTTACCGACGGCGCAGGAGCCTGCAGGGAGTGCACGTCCTGGCCCTCCTTCGCGATGTCGGACCAGTCGGTCTGCCCTGCCTCACAGGTCTGGAGGGTGGGAAAATACAGCGTTGTTCCCGCCGCGTCAGGGAGTTTCACGGAGAGGACCAGGGTGTCCCGGAACTGGTGCTCCAACGGTGACCTGGCTGTGTAGACAATCTGGCTGGTCCGCTTGGTGATGGCGGTGCCGTCGGCGAGCTTCCTTGGCTCGGCGAGCTGCTCGGTCACTTTCTCCACCGTCCAGTTGGGGTTGACCGTCGGCTGGGCATCGTTCAGCTCCGCAGGCAGCGTGATGGCCACCTTGGTGGTGCCCGATCCGTCGCAGCCGTGCGGGATCGCGAAGGTGAGCAGGGCATAGGAATTGGCCGAGGTTTTGTCCGGCGTTACGCCGACATGCGCCGCGGCACCGCCCGCGGCCGCCAGCAGGAGTACGGCAGCGCCCCCGGTTGCGGCGGAAGTTTGCAGGGCACGGCGAAGAAATGGGGTGTTCATGGGTTTGCCTTTCCGGCGCACACCGGAAACGGCCCGGGGTGCGTAAGTTTTGGAGCCCGCGCCGGCAGGATCCGGCAGGGTCAGGAGGAGAGCACGACGGCGGAAGGCGGGCCGCGGCGGCTGTCCTGCCGGAGGTTGCGCCACGGACGCAGCGGCACGGCGAAAGGCGCGAAAGAAGCCAAAGGCGCGGCGCCGTCGTCGCACGCGGCCGGCCGGGGGAGCGCCGTCAGGGGCCGAAGCCAGGCAGCAAGCGCCCACAGTGCATCCTCGCCCTTGGCGAGAAGGAGGGCGGACCCCAGTGTGGCCAGGGCGTGGGCCGCCAGCATCAGGGGCCCGGACGTTGCCGCGGCCCCGCCAATGTGGTCCAGCGGCAGCGCAACGGCTCCGGACAGGTGGCTGCCGTGAGCTGCGGTAGCGCCGGATTCGCCAGCGGCTGCGGGGATGCTGGAGGCAGCAAGGACCTCATGCAGTACCAGCTGCCCGGCACCCAGGAGCGCCACAACGGCGGGGAATCCCAGCCGCAGGCGGGTGGCCGTGGTGCTGCCGAGTGCAGTCAACGCCAGCACTGCCAGCATGACGATGGGCGCCGGCAGCGCGCCGCCGCCCGCCAGGTGTGCTCCGGCGGCAAGGGTCAGGATGGCAGCGGCCATGGCTGACGAGCGAAGGAAGTGGAAGGGAACGCGGGGACGGTGTGCATCCACGGTTGGTCCCCTTCCGGCCCTGAAGTCAGTCGTTCAGATTCTATCCGCCGCGGGCCGGGGCAGGGCCCGCTGCCCGAGCGGCGGCCATGTACCCCCTCTTCAGGGCCGGGTTAGACTGCCTGGGTAACCGTCGGCGATGTTGAGGAGAAGTTCATGGACTACACCGGAAGCCAGTCAGAAAAGGTTGTTCCCGCTGCTGAACTTGGCCGCAGCCACATCGGCCAGACCATCAGCTTCCAGCCCAACGAGTTCACCATCGTCTTTGGAAAGCTCGCGGGAATCGCCCGCACGGAAGCGATGGTCTACCTCTCCCTGAAGGGGGTCGGGAACGGCACGCACCTGAAGGATGAATACGACCTGCCGCTTACCCACGACGTTTATGTGCCCGTGGACGTCATCACGAACGCTGAGTCCACCATCAAGGACCTTTTCGGCAAGGTGCAGGAGAACCTGCGCGGAGCAGGCCACAAGGGCGAGGACAGGACGGACCGGCTGTAGCAGGCCGTCCGGATCAATCCCGCGCGGGCCCCGTGGATGCCCGCACCGTAAGGTGTGTGGGCATCACGGCAAGCTGACGGCTGGAGCGGCCCGGAACGGGATTCAGCTGGGAAAGCAGCATGGACACCGCCACCCGGCCGGCCTGCTCGATGGGGCTGGCAATGGTGGTCAGCGGGGGGTTGCAGAAATCCGCGCCGAAGATGTCGTCCGATCCGACGATGCTGATGTCCTCCGGTACGCGGATTCCGCGCTCACGAAGCCGTTGGAGCATTCCGATGGCAAGAAGGTCATTGAACACGATGCACGCCGTGGCGCCGGTGCGCACTGCCGCGTCCGCCGCGGCCGCGCCCGACGTGGTTTTGGGCGTGTAGGGGCCAATCCGGTGGGTCTCCATTCCGCGTTTGGATGATTCCTCCTCGAAGACTTTCCACCGTGCCCGGTTGGACCAGGATGTTGGCGGCCCGCTGACGTAGCAGACGCGGTGGTGGCCCAGGGACGCCAGGTGCTCCAGGGCCTGGATGATCGCCGAGGGCGTGTCGATGACCACTGTTGGAGCACTCGTGGACGCCCGGTTGATGGTCACCAGCGGCTGGGTCTCGGAGACCTCGGCCAGCTGCGCGTCGGTTAAACGCGAGGCTGCAAGGATGAATCCGTCAGCAGACCGCCGCATCTTGTGGAGCGCTTCAAGCTCCATTTCATTGGACTCCTCGGTATCCACGAGCAGCTGCGTGTACCCCGCAGCCTTGAGCTGGTGTTGGGTGCCGCGGATGATGTCGAAGTAGAACGGGTTGGTAATGTCCGGCACAACGACGGCGACGGCGTTCGTGCGCCCTGAGCTGAGCCCCTGTGCCTGTGAGCTGGGCACGTAGTTCAGCTGTGCGGCCGCTGCTTGGATCCGTTCCCTGGTGTGGCGATTAACCCGGTCGGGTTTGGAGAGGGCCCGCGAAACCGTTGATGTGGCCACGCCGGCGAGTTGGGCGACGTCCCGGATTGTTGGAAGTTTCTCCGCACCCGCGCGTCCCTCCGATGTCCCCTCAGCGCGTGCTCCCGGGGTTGGTGCAGTCATTGGCCCTGTCCTTTCGTGCCGAGAAGGCGCCCGGTCCTTCATCCGCGGTGGAGTGGCCGTACCTCAATGGAAACATCTTTTGGCAACTTTTGGCAACCGCTTGCCGCACGAGTTGCCAGCTCCCTAGACTGGGTTTCGAATCGCCTGCAGTGATGCGCGCCACTAGACGTTGTGGCCATGTGGGTGTCCAAGAGGAGAAAACAATGAGGTTTAAATCGTCTTCCGGGCTCGCGGCTATTGTTACGGCTGCG
The DNA here is from genome assembly GCF_031844545.1 of Arthrobacter sp. AB6. Classification (NCBI taxonomy): domain Bacteria; kingdom Bacillati; phylum Actinomycetota; class Actinomycetes; order Micrococcales; family Micrococcaceae; genus Arthrobacter; species Arthrobacter sp. AB6. Next base: position 9,268 of record NZ_JAUZVL010000007.1, on the reverse strand, counting down.
GCATTGGCATTGACCGGCTGCGGTGGCGGCTCCGGCACTACTGATTCATCCACCAGTTCGGACGGAAAGGTGGACGGAACGGGCAAGACCCTCAACGTCCTCGTCGGCGTGTTGAACCAGTACCCGGAACAGCAGAAGCAATGGCAGAGCGACATCGCGGCAAAGTTCAAGGCTGAAACCGGTGCCGACGTAAAGTTCGAGACCTTCGCCTCGGCCAACGACGAACTGACCCGCATCCAGACCTCCGTTGTCTCGGGCCAGGGCCCGGACATCTACGGACTGGGCACCACCTTCACGCCGACCGCCTATGCCACCAAGGCATTTGTGACCTTGTCCGACGACGACTGGAAGAAGGTGGGCGGCAAGGATCGGTTCAACAAGGCCGCCCTGGGGATCTCCGGGCCGGACGAGGAGCACCAGGCCGGCATTCCGTTCGTCAGCCGCCCCTTCGTGATGGCATACAACAAAGAACTGCTGGCCGCGGCCGGAATCGAGAAGCCGGCCACTTCGTGGGATGAGCTTGCGGAGCAGGCGAAGAAGATGACCAAGGACGGCACCTACGGCCTGGCCACCGGCTACAAGGACAACTTCGATCCCTGGAAGTTCATCTGGGCGATGTCCGTCCAGGCAGGCAACCCGATCGTGGACGGGAACAAGCTCAAGCTCGACGACCCCGCCGTCAAGAAGGCCTACGAAACCTACTTCGGCTGGCTGACCGAGGACAAGATCGTTGACCCGGCCTCCGTGGGCTGGAGCAACAGCAACGCCGTCGCGGCCTTTGCCAGCGGCAAGGCCGGTTACCTGATGATGACCACCTCAAGCTCCATTCCGACCCTTGAAAAGTCGGCCGTTGCGGGCAAGTACGAGTACGCCCTGATGCCTACGACGCCTCCGGGAGAGTCGAGCTCGAAGAACGAGGACGCAGCGAGCATCCTCTCCGGTGACAACCTGGTGGTAGCGGACTACTCGAAGCAAAAGGACCTGGCGTTCGCATACATCAAACTGGTCACCTCCAAAGAGGAGCAGTTGAACTACCAGAAGATCTTCGGCGACCTGCCGGCCAACGCAGAAGCACTGGAAGCACTGGCCGGAGATCCCAAACTCAAGGCCATCACGGACGCTGCCGCCAAGTCCAAGGCGACGCCGTTCACCGGCGCCTGGGGAGACATCCAGCTCGGCCTGCTGAACGTCACGGTCCAGTCCGTCCCGGACCTTGCTGCCGGCAAGGTGGACAGCGCTGCCCTTGAAGCACGGATCAAGGATTCCCAGAGCAAGGGCCAGGCCTCCTTGGACCGGGCCTCCAAAGGATAAGTTCTGATGTCAACTGACGCTTCCAACGAAGTCCGGCTTGCGGCGGAGTCCGCCGCAAGCCGGGCGGCACACTCCGCCGCTGACACCGCCGGCCACGAGCCAACCGGGCAGAAGAAGAGCCCGCGCCGCAGGGGCCTCAGCGAACGCAACCGCCCGCTGTGGATGCTGATCCCGGGCGGGGTCCTGATGATCATCATCATCGTTGTACCGCTTTTGCTGGGCATCTTCATGTCCACCCTCAACCTTGATCAGTACACCCTCCGCAAGTGGATCAGCTCGCCCTTCATCGGCGTCGAGAACTTCGTCGAAGCGCTGACGTCCTCACCCCTCCTCCACGCCACCTGGTTGAGCGTCAGCTACTCGCTGCTGGCAATGGTTGTGACCCTTCCGCTGGGCATAGCCGCCGCCGTCGCCACGCAGAACGCGTTCAAGGGGCGGGCCGTGATCCGGTCCGTCTTCCTGATCCCCTACGTGCTTCCGTCGTTCGTGGTGGCGACCGTCTGGCGCACCATGTTCCAGCCGGACGGCATCGTGGACAAGGCCCTGGGGACTGTCGGCATCGAGGCCGGCCTGTGGCTGAACGGGCCGCAGACCTTCTGGACGCTGGTCCTGGTCCAGATCTGGGCTTCCTGGCCCTTCATCTACCTGCTTGCACTCTCCGGGCTGCAGTCCGTGGACCATGAGGTCCATGAGGCCTCAGCCCTGGACGGCGCCCTTTGGTGGAACAAGCTGCGCTACGTCATTTTCCCCTACCTCAAGGGGCCGCTCTCCCTCGCTTTCCTGATCGGCATGCTGCACCACATCAACAACTTCACGCTTCCCTACGTCCTCTTCGGAGTTCCGGCCCCGGCCGACGTGGAAGTGCTGCCGATCCTTACGTATGTCACCAGCTTCCAAAGCTTCCGTTTCGGGCTGAGCGCTGCCATGGCTTTCGTTTCCCTGGTCCTGATCGCCATTCCGTTGTTTGTCTACCTGCGCGCCGTCAAGCTCGACGACGCCGAGTCACCTGGAGCCAAGAAATGAGCACCTCCACTGCCACCAGGCGGAGTCCGGCCACCGCGGACATTCCACGTCCGGGATCGAAGAAACAACACGAAGTCCTGCGGCTGCTTCCGGGGCCTTTGCTCACGATCATCCTCGTGTTCCTCGGTGCCCTCGTGCTGATCCCCGTGTTCTACATCTTCCTTGCGTCCGTGAACTCGGACATCGGAGTGGCCAACGGAGAGTTCTGGCCCTCAAGCTTCACCCTGGAGAACTACTCGAAGATCTGGACCAGCGTGGGACTGGCCACAGGGCTTGCCAACAGCGTCCTGGTGGCAGGCGCAACAGCTGTTGTTTCGGCAGCGTTGTCCGTCTCAACCGCGTTCGTCCTGGTCCGCTACAGCTTCCGGGGCCGCCTCACCATCCTGCGCGGCCTCCTTGCACTGCAGTCAGTGCCGGGAACCCTGATGGTGCTGCCGGTGTTCGTACTGTTCTCGTCAGCCGCCACCTACTTGGGCATCCAGGTCATCGGGACCCAGTGGGGACTCTTTGTCACCTACCTGACGTTCGCCATGCCGTTCTCCACGTGGGTCATGGTCACCTACCTGCGCGGGCTGCCCCGGGAACTCGAGGAGGCGGCCAAGATTGACGGCGCCAGCAACCTGGGTGTCCTGTTCAGGATCATCCTGCCGCTGAGCTGGCCGGGCATCGTGGTGTCCGGCATCTTCGCCTTCCTGCTGGGTTGGAACGACGTCCTGTTTGCCTCCGTCATGACCCGGCCGGAAAGCCAGACGGCGGCGGTGGCGCTGCAGGTCTTCGGTGCCTCCCAGGAAGGCGGCGCCATCCCGTTCTACGGCCAGATGATGGCTGCGGCGCTGGTATGTGCCGCTCCCGTGGTCATTCTTTACCTGATTTTCCAGCGTTATCTAGTGGGCGGACTTACCGCCGGAGGAGTTAAATAGCCATGGTTTCATCCACCCAGGTCTCGTGGGCCCTGTCCGGATTCGGCGACGAAATCGACGACGACCCCGTCGTGCAGATCGCAGTGCTGCAGGCACTGGGCGCCAACCACATCGAGGTGCGCAGCGCGTGGGGCACCAACATCGTGGACCTGTCCGATGACCAGCTCGCTGACCTTGCCGCGCTGCTCAAGGACAAGGGCATGCAGGTCTCCGCGATTGCCTCCCCGATCGGCAAGGTGGACGTCAGCCTCCCCGTGGAACACGAGGTGGAGCGCCTGCGGAGGGCCGCCAACGCGGCCAAAGTCCTGGGTGCAAAGTACATCCGGATCTTCTCCTTCTACTACGGCGAATCCGTTCCGGTGGACAGCATCCGTGATGCCGTCATCGAACGGATGAGGGCGCTCGCCGCCGTCGCCGAGGAGGCAGGCGTGGTCCTGCTGCACGAAAACGAAAAGGACATTTTCGGGGACGTTCCGGACCGCGTGCTGGACATCATCGAAAGCGTGGATTCACCGGCACTGAAAGTGGCCTGGGACGCGGCCAACTTCGTGCAGGTGGGCGTGAAGCCCTTTGACGAGGGCTACGCCAAGCTCCGCCCGCACCTGGAGTACCTCCAGGTCAAGGATGCCCTGTTCTCCAACGGACATGTGGTCCCGGCGGGGGAGGGCGACGGCGACGTCCTGCGCACCGTCGAAGCGCTCAAGGCTGACGGTTTCACCGGCTTCGCCTCCCTGGAGCCGCATCTTGCCGGCGCCCACGGCCTCGGTGGATTCTCCGGCCCCACAGCATTCGGTATTGCTGCCCGGGCCTTTGCAAAAGTCACAGCGGAAGCAGGAGTGCAGACAGTATGAGTGAGACGTTGAAGGTTGCCATCACGGGTTGCGGCGTCATTGGCCGGACCCATGCAGTTGCCCTGCAGGAGTTTCCCGGCGCCAGCATTGTGGCGCTGGTGGACGCGATCCCGGACGCCGCTGTTGCCCTTGCGGACTTCATCGAAAAGAGCGGACGCCCCAGGCCCTCTGTGCATGAGTCCATCGCAGATGCTTTTGCCGCGGAGGACATCGACCTGGTGGCGCTGGCCACCCCCAGCGGACTGCACATCCAGCAGGGCCTCGAGGTACTGGCTGCCGGCAAGCACGTTGTCATCGAAAAGCCCCTGGACGTGGACCTGAGCCGCGCCCAGGAGATTGAGGCGGCAGCGAATGAAGCCGCACGCCGCGGGGTGGTCGCTTCCGTCATCAGCCAGCACCGCTTTGACCAGGCCAGCGTTGCGGTTGCGGATGCCGTGGCAAAAGGCCGGTTCGGCCGGCTGACGTCCGCCATCGCCTCTGTCGCCTGGTGGCGCGGGCAGGGCTATTACGATTCCGGTGACTGGCGCGGCACTTGGGCAATGGACGGCGGTGGCGCCCTGATGAACCAGGGCGTCCACACGGTTGACCTGCTGCTGTGGTTCATGGGCCGCCCCGTGGAAATCCACGCGCACACGGCCCGCCTGGCACACGAACGCATCGAGGTGGAGGACACCGCCGTTGCAACCGTGACGTTCGAAAACGGCGGCCTGGCAGTACTGCATGCCACCACCGCCGCATACCCGGGCCTGACCGTGCGGGTCCAGCTGATGGGCTCGGAAGGCTCCGCAGTGGTGGACAACGACCGGCTGCACTACTTCCACTCCAAGGACGCCGGCGGCCCTTCCGCGGACATGGGGCTTCAGGGCGGCGGCAACCAGGCCCAGGAAGAACTGGCCAAGTACCCGGCAGAGGATTACGAGGCCAAGGACCCCACGGTGTACCCGGCCGGACACATCCGCCAGTACCGCGACATCCTCGGGGCCATCACCGAAGGCCGCCAGCCCGGGGTCACGGTGAGCGATGCCGTCAATGCCCTGGCCACCGTGCGTGCCGTCTATGTCTCCGCCACGCTCAACCAGGCAGTCCTCTTCGACGACGTCCTGGCCGGCAAGTACAACGACCTGGAGGTCCGCACGGGCTCCACTGCGGCAGAAAGCGCCTGAAGCGATGAAATTTTCAGTATTTACAGCCTCCACGCCGGACTGGACCCCGGAGGAAGCCGTGAACCACCTTTCGGGTCAGGGCTGGGACGGCATCGAGTGGCGGATCACTGACCAGTCGGAGGCGCCCGAGCCAGGTTTCTGGGCCGGCAACAAAGCGACGATCCCGCTGACCGGCCTCGAAGACAATCTTGGGCGGGTGGCAACAATCACCCGCGACGCCGGGCTGGAGTTCTCCGGAATCGGCGGCTATGCGCGGTGTGACAACCACGACGACGTCGAGCGGATGCTGGCGGCCACGGCCGCCTTGGGCGCGGGCCAGGTCCGCGTCACCACGCTTCCGCTGGGAACGGCGGCGTGGGGCAATGAAGGACCCAGCGGGATTCCTTATCCTGCCCTGTTTGAGGCAGCCCGCCGTGACTTCGAGTGGGTGGCTGAAAGAGCCGCCCACCATGGCGTCAAGGCGCTGGTGGAACTGCACCACCGCACCATCACCGCGTCCGCTTCCTCGGCGCGGCGCCTGCTGGAAGGCCTCGACCCCGCGCACGTGGGGGTCATCCACGACCTCGGAAACCTGCTGATCGAGGGCCAGGAAGACTACCTTCCCGCCTTCGAACTGCTGGGGGAATACCTGGCACACATCCATGTCAAGAACGCCGTGTGGGTCCGGCAGGACGCAACGGACGAATCTGGTGCCGCGGTGTTCAGCAACGAGTGGGCACCGCTGCAGTCCGGACAGGGAAGTGTCCTCGAATATTTCAGGGCGCTCGCTGCCCATGGCTACGACGGTTGGGTCACGGTGGAAGACTTCTCCACGGAGTTGCCCCTTGCCGAACGTACTGCCGGCAATCTTGACTACCTGCGGCGTACGGCGGCACTTGCCGGTCTCACCGCAGGGGCCGGGGCGCGTTGACGCCATGGTGCATTCAATAGCAGCCCACCCCGACCGGCTCCTGCCCGCAGAACCCGGCGTTCGGGAGATTGCCCGTTCGCTCTACAGCCTCGTGGCCGGCCTCCCGATCATCTCACCGCATGGACACGTTGATGCCGCCGTCATCGAACATAACCTGCCCTTTCCCGATCCCGCCGCGCTCCTGGTCACCCCGGACCACTATGTGACCCGCTTGATCCATGCCGGCGGCGTCCCGATGGACCAGTTGGGCCTTGGGGACTCCGCTGCAGGCTCCCGGCAGGTCTGGCGGAACTTCTGTGCCGCGTGGCCTGCCTTCGAAGGCACGGCCTCGGGATACTGGATCCGGCAGGAATTCGAGCACGTGTTCGGTTTGCATGAGGAGCCCACGGCCGAAAACGCCGACAGGATCTACGACGCGATCTCGGCCAAGCTTGCCGAACCAGGCTTCAGGCCCCGGCAGCTGTTCAAGGAATTCAACATCGAGGTGCTGGCCACCACCGACGATCCGTTGGACACGCTCGACAGCCACGCAGCCCTTGCCAAGGACCCGGCCTTCGCCAGCCGCGTCCTGCCCACTTTCAGGCCGGACCAGTACCTCAACATTGCCCATCCGGCCTGGCAGGACAATGTGGAGCGTCTCATTGCTGCCGGCGGAGGCGGTTCGGGATACACCGGCTACATCAGCGCGCTGGAAGCACGGCGGCGCCACTTCGTCGAGAACGGGGCGGTGTCCGCCGACCACGGCGTCCGAACGCCGGCCACCCTGAAGCTGGACCGGTCCGACGCGGAACGGCTGTTCGAGTCGGCGCGTGCGGGGAACGCGAGTCCGACGGACCGCGACGCTTTCGAAGCCCACATGATTTACGAGATGGCGCGGATGTCCGTGGAGGACGGGCTGGTCATGACCATCCACCCGGGTTCGTACCGCAACCACCACGGGCCGACGTTCGAATCATTTGGCGCGGACACCGGCCACGATATCCCGTTCGCGATCAACTACACCGAGGCCATCCGGCCCCTGCTCCAGGACTTCGGCACGGCCAAGGACTTCCACCTGGTGCTGTTTACCCTGGACGAGACCGTGTTCTCGCGGGAGCTGGCACCGCTGGCGGGGTTCTACCCGTCCGTCTACATCGGTGCCCCGTGGTGGTTCCTGGATGCGCCGGATGCGATGCTGCGGTTCCGCGCCGCCGTCACGGAAACCGCCGGTTTCTCACGCTCCTCGGGATTCATCGACGACACACGGGCTTTCTGCTCCATCCCGGCACGGCACGACACGTCACGCCGGATCGAGTCGGCCTTCCTGGCACGCCTGGTAGCCGAGCACCGCATCAGCGAAGAACGCGCCCGCGAACTGATCGTGGACATCGTTGATGGTTCGCCGAGGAGGGTCTTCAAGCTGTGACTATTGAACTGCCACCACAGCCAGGGTCCGCCGGGGGCCTTCCGCAGTTGAACCGCCACCTGCGCCAGTTGGCCAAGGCTCCAGTGCGGATCGTTCACCTGGGCCTGGGCGCCTTCCACCGCTCCCATCAGGCCTGGTACACCCAGCAGGCGTCCGATGCCCAGGATTGGGGCATCGCGGCCTTCACCGGCCGCCGCCCCGATGCCGCGCTGGCCCTCGCCGAACAGGACGGTCTGTTCACCTTGGTGGAACGTGCGGACGACGGCGACTCCTTTACCGTCATCGGCAGCATTGTGGATGCAGTGGACGGCGCTGACGTGCAGCGCCTGGCGGATCTGGTGGCGGCCCCCGGTACCGCCGTCATCACCCTGACGATCACTGAAGCCGCCTACGGCATCGGTTCCGACGGCCGGCTGGACCGCACCGCGCCCGACGTAGCCGCCGACCTTGTTTTGCTCTCGTCCGGCAAAGGCCAACCGACGACGCCGCTGGGCCGCCTCGTGTTCGCCCTCGCCGCCCGCCGGGCAGCTTCCGGGCAACCGCTCGCTGTGGTCTGCTGCGACAACCTCGCCAATAACGGCAGCATTGCGCACCATGCCGTAACGGGCATGGCCGAGGCCTGGGATGCGGACCTGGCCCGATGGATCGATGCCAACGTCAGCTTCGTCAGCACCTCGGTGGACCGGATAACACCGCGCACCACTGACGCCGACATTGCGGCCGTCCAGGCCGCCTGCGGGTATCGCGACACATCGCCGGTGGTGGCCGAGCCCTTCTCCAACTGGGTGCTCAGCGGGGACTTTCCCGCCGGGCGTCCGCACTGGGAAGATGCCGGCGCGGTGTTCGTGGACCACATCGAACCCTATGAGAACCGTAAACTCTGGCTCCTGAACGGTGCGCACTCACTGCTCGCCTACGCCGGCCAACTCCGCGGCCATACCACCGTCGCGGAGGCCTTGGCGGACCCGCGCTGCCTGCAGGCCGTGGAGAGCTTTTGGGACGAGGCGGAAACCAGCCTCACGGAACAGGAGGGTGACGGCGTAGACCTGCAGATCCCGGCCTACCGCGCGGCCCTGCTGGCGCGGTTCCGCAACGCCCGGATTGCCCACCACCTGGCGCAAATCGCAATGGACGGAAGCACCAAGCTCCGGATGCGTGCCGTCCCCGTTCTGCAGGCGGAGCGTGCCGCGGGGCGGTCGGGTTCAGCCGCGGCGCTGATGATCGCTGCATGGATGGACTACACGGCTGGCGGCACGGTCCAGGACCCGCTCGCCGGCGAGGTTGCCGCAGCCAACTCGCTCAGCGGCAGGGAGCGGATCCATGCCCTCCTGTCCTTGGTGGACCCTGCCCTCGCCCGGGACGGCGGCACAGTGGACCTGATCGAAGGCCTCTGCAACACCGTAAGCTCCGCCCCCGCGGAACCTGGCGCCGCGGAAGCTGTGGCCGTCCAACAGCCGGCCACCACCAACTAAGCCATTGCACTGCCAATCCACCAAGTACCGCTCCATCGATTAAGAAAGCCTGGATCTTTTGTGAAAATCATTGCTGCTGATGTGTTTGTGACCAGTCCCTCCCGTAATTTCGTGACGCTTCGGATTACTACGGAGGATGGTGTGACCGGTATTGGTGATGCGACGCTGAACGGGCGTGAGCTCGCCGTCGCCGCCTATCTCAAAGAACACGTG